>NZ_JBQKGN010000009.1:0-89415 GCF_052118785.1 Collinsella sp. LCP21S3_A9
GCGCCGGTCTACGACTTCGGCAGCAAGGAGATCGTCGCCTGGTCCACGTCGCTGCACCCCAACATGGCTCAGCAGCACGAGCTGCTCGACCAGCTCGTGTCCAAGAAGCCCAAGGGCTCCAGGCCGATCCTGCACTCGGACATGGGCTGGCAGTACCAGCAGGCCGGTTGGTGCAGACGGTTGGAGGAGGCCGGCGTGGTGCAGAGCATGTCCCGGAAGGGCAACTGCATCGACAACGGCGCGACGGAGCAGGTGTTCGGCCACATCAAGGACGAGTTCTTCCGCGGAAGGACGTGGCCGGACTTCGAGTCCTTCAAGGCGGACCTCGACGACTTCGTGGTCCATTGGAACACGAGGAGGCGCCAGGTTAAACTGAAGGGACTGACCCCGGAGGAGTTCCGGAGACAGTCCCTTGCGGCGTAGTTCTTATTTAAGCCGTCCAGGTTTTGGGGTGCAGTTCAACGTGCGGCGGGGGTTCTTTCATCCTGCGGAGTGCGCCTGGGTGTGGGCTCCATAAGGAGCTTGGCCCTAATGACCCCGCGCAGTTCTGTAGGAAAACCGCGCACCAGGAAGAGGTGCGTGCGCGGTTTTCCGGTTGCCGCTCGCCTGGGGTGGGACGGGGCGTACATTTTTGGGAGTTTTCAGCAGCCGGGTGCGCATGCATACGGGATTTTGGGCGAAAGTCAGGCGCCGTGAGCCGCATCCTGTAGAAAATGAGTGATCCCTGAGGTGCTGAGGGCTCAGAATCAGGGTTTTCAACGCGGTTTTGTGGGCCCATTCCTGTTCCTTTGGGCTCCAGAATGCTGAAAACTCCAAAATTTGCACGCCGCCCTCTGGGGTACCTGTGGGCAAAAAGCAACCGTCCCGCCGAAGTATGCATTCGACGGGACGGTTTATGCGGTTTATGCATATACCCGATTAAGGATACGCTGCGGATCTGTTAGAACTTGACGGTCGGTGCCTGGCGGGCAGCTTCGGCGGCCTCGAAGCCCTGGCGCTCCTTAAACTGGAAGATGCCGGCAAAGATAACGGCCGGGAACGTCTGGATGGCGTTGTTGTAGCTGAGCACGCAGTCGTTGTAGCTCTGGCGCGCGTAGCTCACCTTGTTCTCGGTGTCCTCGAGCGTAGCCTGGAGCTGCATAAAGTTGGTGTTCGCCTTAAGGTCGGGGTAGGCCTCGGCCACGGCAAAGAGCTGGCGCAGTGCACCGGTCAGCACGTTGTCGGCTTCCATTTTGGCCTCGGGGGTGGTGGCGCTTACGGCGGTGTTGCGCGCGTTGATCACGGCGG
This sequence comes from Collinsella sp. LCP21S3_A9, assembly GCF_052118785.1. Lineage (NCBI taxonomy): Bacteria > Bacillati > Actinomycetota > Coriobacteriia > Coriobacteriales > Coriobacteriaceae > Collinsella > Collinsella sp. LCP21S3_A9. The sequence continues at coordinate 1,288 of NZ_JBQKGN010000009.1, forward strand.
CGAGCGTGTCCTGCTCGTGCTTGGCGTAGCCCTTGACGGTCTCGACCAGGTTGGGGATCAGGTCGTTGCGGCGCTGCAGCTGCGTGTCGATGTTCTGCCAGGCGTTATCGATGCGATTGCGCTTGGTAACCATGTTGTTGTAGATGCCAGCGATGGCGCAGACGATCACAACGACAACAACGATACCGATGATGACGGGAAGCATGATGTCTCCGTTTCGAATGGCAGCGGCGTTTTGCGCCGGCCGTTGTTGGTATAACGTATCTAGTATACCCGCAACCTTTGGCGGTGCCGAACTTTCCGGTAAGCGTTTTGTTTCAACCAGGGAGGGGGCGCCAATATCGAACGGTTGGTACAGGTGTAAGATATGCGACAAATTACGGAATGCTGTCTACGCCTTGAGGATGGCGATACGGATGGACCTTCGCATCAAGAAAACCTATCGTGCCCTGTTCGACGCCTTTACCGAGCTTTTGGAAGAGCATCGGTTTGAGGATTTGACGGTTGCCATGCTTTGCGACCGGGCCCTGATTCGCCGCACGACGTTCTATAAGCATTTTCGCGATAAAAACGATTATTTTGCCTTCTATATCGATGAGCTTATGACGGGCTTGCCGCAAAACCAGACCGACGCAGCGGACGCGGAGCCGCTTGTGGATGTACAGGCGCTTCGCCATGAGGTCTTTGACGATGCCATGAATATGGTACTGGCGCATGAGCAGCTCATGGATAACCTTTTGGCGAGCAGCATGTCGGGCATGCTGACCGGCATGATTTGCGACCGCATCGCGCATTCCATCCGTGAGCGCGTGATGAGCTCGCTTGCCGAAGACGCCCTGGCGCCCGTTTCGCTCGAGACGACATCGGAATTTATCGCCGGTGGCATTATTCGAGTGTTCACAAATTGGTGGGAATCGGGCCACGATCTTGAGCGTCGACCCGAGATGGCCGACGTGGTCGATGCGCTGTTTGAGCGCACCATGACGCCGGTGAATCACTAAGGTGGCGGAGAGAGGGGGATTCGAACCCCCGGAACGCTCTCGCGCTCAACGGTTTTCAAGACCGCCGCATTCAACCGCTCTGCCATCTCTCCGTGAGTCGTAATGATAGCATCGTTTTGAATTTGCAACAGGGAAGGCGAACGATGACGATCACCGAAATCGACGAGAAGTTCATGCGCGAGGCGCTGGCGGAGGCGCGCGCCGCTGCGACAGTGGGCGAGGTGCCGATTGGTGCTGTGGTGGTGCGTGCGGGCGAGATTGTCGCGAGGGCGCATAATCGCCGTGAGCTCGACCAGGACCCTTCGGCACATGCCGAGTTTTTGGCCCTGTGCACCGCCGCTCAGACGCTTGGGCGTTGGCGCCTTTCCGATTGTACAGTCTACGTGACGCTCGAACCCTGCTGCATGTGTGCGGGGCTTATGGTTAACGCGCGCGTGGGGCGTTGCGTGTATGGCGCGGCCGATGCCAAGGCGGGCGCAGTGGGCTCGCTGTATGACCTCAATGCCGATTCGCGCCTGAACCATCGGTTTAATGTGACCGCTGGCGTGCTGGCAGACGAGTGTCGTGAGGTGTTGAGCGGCTATTTTAGTGGGCTGCGTGACACCGATGGTGCTGTCTGCGGTTGTGGGGCCGATTTTGAGGCACATGTCGCTCATGCCAAGGCACTCACGTGTGCCGAAGATATTGCCGTTGAGGCGGTCGATTTTGGTGTCGCGTGCCGCCGACCCCGCCGTGTGCTGTTGGCGATCGATTCCTTTAAGGGCAGCGTTTCGAGCGCGCAGGCGGAGGCGGCCGTTGCCGAAGGCGTGTGCCAGGTGTGGCCCGATGTCGAGCTGAGCGCTTTGCCGCTGGCAGATGGTGGCGAGGGAACGCTCGACGCCGTCGCCGCGCGCGGCGGCGAGCTTGTGACCTGCGAGGTTGCAGGCCCCTTGGGCGATCGCGTGTCTGCACGGATGCTGGTGGACGGTGAGCACGAGTCGGCTGTAGTTGAGATGGCCGAGGCGGCGGGCATCGGGTATTCGCCCTGCACGGAATCGGCGGCGTTGGCTGCCACAACCTATGGCGTGGGCGAGCTCATGCTTCGCGCGGTCCGTGCTGGGGCAAAGACTATCTATATTGGCTTGGGCGGCAGCGCTACCAACGATGGCGGCGCCGGTATGCTGCAGGCGCTGGGCGCGAATCTTGTCGATGAGTGTGGCTGCAATATCGCCCCCGGTCTTGCGGGTCTCGAACACGTGGTGAGTATCGATTTGGCGCCAGCGCTTCGGGTGCTGAATGGCGTGCGTATCGTGGTGCTTTCCGATGTTGAGAATCCGCTCGTGGGGCGCCGAGGCGCTCTGACGGTGTTTGGCGGGCAGAAAGGCCTGCCGACGGGTGACGTCGAGGCGCTGCGCGGGTACGACGGCTGGATGGTCGGCTACGGTCGTCTGCTCGATGCGGCGATTTTCGAGATGCGAGCCCAGAAGCTTCTGCGCGCGCCCGAGGGTGCACGGTCATTTGGCTCGGTGCTTGGTGTGCCCGGTGCCGGTGCCGCCGGCGGCTTGGGTGCCGCGCTGCTGGCGCTCGGCGCGGAGTTGCGCTCGGGCGTGGAGACGATGCTCGATTTGATTGGGTTTGACGAGTGCGTTCGCGATGCCGACCTGGTCATAACGGGCGAGGGCAATATGGACGAGCAATCCGCCGCCGGTAAGGCGCCGGTGGGCGTGGCCCGTCGTGCGAAGCGATATAGCAAGCCGGTGGTCGCCGTCGTGGGCGGTCGTGCCGACAACCTGGATGCGGTGTATGGACAGGGTATCGACTTGGTTCTGCCGGTTTGCCGCAGGCCCATGCCCCTTGACCAAGCGCTCGACCCCCAGGAAGCCACAACCAACCTCATCTGTGCCGGCGAGGCAGCCGCTCGAGCCTACGACCTCGGCCGCCTCTAAAACCTATCTCCCTATAAGTTGCGGTGAAATACGGAGTGTTTTTGCCTTTAAGGGGCCAATTCAGTCCGTATTCCACCGCAACTTCGAGAATGTCCATTCGAGGTTGGCTGCTTTGGGTCGGACCGTTCGCCACGAAATGCGGCCGTCTACTACGTTAAACCGGCCACCCTCGACCATCCCGGAATTTACAAAAAGAAAACCGCAGGTAGAGAGCTTGCCGATTTTCGAAAAAGTCGGCTATGGTCGACCCCTGCGACCTAAACGTAGTAGATGGGCCCTTTCCGTGGCACAGCTCCGTCCCAAAAAGACTGCCCCGGGAGCCCGGTTTGGCCAAGTAGCCAAAATAGCTCCGTCCCAAATTAGCTACCTTGTGGGGCGCGAATGGTTAGTTTTGAGCTTAAGTGGCAACCTGATGTTGGATTTCGGGTCGCTTAAATTGTTACAATTTTAACTGTATAGCGATGTCTCGCCTTGCGTTTCTGCGCGGGGGGGGGGCGTATATTTACATCGATGAGGAGGACGACACATATAATGAGCCGCTTCTTGCCGTCCTCATGGATTGGGGAGGCCTTCATGAATCGCGTGTGCGCGAGAGTTCGAGAAATACTAAAGCCTTTTGGCAAGAAAACCAATACCGCAAAGCGTGTCCTGAGGTTTTTGACTGTCCCGCTGGCAGCGTGCGCGCTCATGTTTGGCGCGACGAGTGCGTCGGCCGATCAAGCGGTTCCCTTTAGCAACCACACCGTGCAGACGGTGAATCCCACCGGCACCACGGTAAATCTGTTCGACTATTGGGTCGTGAACGGTGACAATGATAAGTCCGTCAACATAAACAACAATAATGGTAATAACAACACTGGAATCAACAAAGATCACCAGCTCAAGTTCAATGGCGGCGCCGGATCGGGCATTAATAAATGGACGGGAAGAAGCGGCGTCGACGGCTTTGGACGTCTTCCATTTGTGAAGAACACGCTGGTGAATGGCTATCCCGAGATCAAGGCTGGCACCTATACCTCATACGGCACGAAAGGCGATTGCACCGATGAATCGCTGGCCTATCTCTTTAACAATGCCAGCCAGGCCAATGGCAAACAGGACGGCAAGGCCGTTTACAGCAACGTGAATGGGCTCTTCCAGCTCAAAGATGGCTATTACGTTTACGACTCGTATGGTTCTAACGGCAACTATGCCGTATATAACCCCACGACCAACTCCTTTAACGTTTACGATAAGGCGGGCGTATATAAGAGCAAAGTATCAGATACAAATCTGGGCCAGTTCTTCCCCTTTGATTCGGCCCGCAAGGTTTTTGAAGAGAAGAACGGTCAGCTCTCTCCTATAGGAATAACGGACGGAACGAACGATAAGCTCAACCACCACTTTGGCATGTCCATGACAACGGAGTTTGTCCAGCCTAAGGAAGGCAAGACCACCAAAAACGAGGATATGATCTTTGAGTTCTCGGGTGACGACGACGTCTGGGTGTACATCGATGGCGTACTCGTGGGCGATCTGGGTGGCATCCACGAGAAGGCGACGCTCAAGATCAACTTCGCCACCGGTGGCGTGCATGTCGGTCATGTTGACAATGCAAATGATCCCGAAAAGACAATTCAAGACACCACCATTAGGGCGATGTTCGAAGCCGCCGGCGCAGATACCACCAACTTCTCCGGCAACACCTTCCTCAACAGCACCAAGCACACGCTGAGCTTCTTCTATCTGGAGCGTGGCGCGGGTGCATCGAACATGTCGCTCAAGTTCAACCTCACCACCCTGCCGTCGTCCGAGGTCGCGAAGGTCGACCAAAACGGCGAGGCAGTCAATGACGCAACCTTCAAGCTGTACCGGTCCGATGGACCAGATGCCGACTGGAATAAGGGTGAGCTCGTCGCTCAGGGTACGACGAAAGACGGGGGTCAGCTGATACTTCAAAAGTCGAACGGTTCCGTCCTCTCGTTTGACGAAGAGCACAACACCAATCATTGCGACTACTTTGTACTCAAAGAGGTTGGCCTGCCCGCGGGATACCGCTCGAGCCTGACCTCGTCGACCACTGCAACGCCAGGCGAGTTGCATTTGCAGTACAAGCCAGCCGCGGCAAGTGGCACGGGCGGCGTGGTGGTTGCGCCGCAAACAACGGTCACCATGGCCGACGACGCAACGCAATGGACGGGTAGCCGCATGTGGCTCAACGGTGGTTATCTGGCTGCCAAGGAGACCATCTCTCTTCCTGAAAGTACGCAAGACAATAAGAGCAATCCCATTAGCTCGGGTACGACATTTGCTGTCGTGCTCAAACGCACCGATAAAACTAAGAAAGACACGGACGAAAGTGCGTGGACGGCGGTCACGGGCAACCCGCTCAATGGCTATATGCTGTGCTCCGCGCACGGCATTGCCGGTGCGGTCGAGGCTGCCAAATCGGCGGACACGAGTGTCTTTGCCGTCAACACCAAGGGCGACTACGAGGTAACGGTTAGGTCGCTGCCCGGAGATATCGAGAAGTACGCCGCCATGATGACGGACAAGTCGAAGGCGGAATATACCGTGGCGGTGTATCACACCACGGCATCATCTCTGGCGGAGGCAACCACCGACAACACCTCTATGGTCCAATATCAAATGACAAACAGGCAGTTCTCTACGGTGATCCACCTCACCAACGTTCAAAACCGTCTGTTTGTGCAGAAGGTTGACGACCTGGGCGAACCCGTGAACGGCGCAACGTTTGAGTTATACAAGGCCGAGGATGTTACCGGCGATAGCCCCAGCACGTATGCCATTAAAACCGGCGCCACGCCGTATGACACCGTGCAGGCAAACGGCATGACCTATCCGTATGACATAGAGGGTGCCGCATGCTTCCCGCTCGATTCGACAAATCATGCGCCCCTTATCAAGGGTACGTACTACCTGCGTGAGTCTGTAAGTCCAGATGGCCATGAGATTAACAACACCATCACCAAGGTAATCGTGGACGATTCGGGTGTGTATGTGGATGCCGGCAAGAAAGGCGACGGTGTGCTCAGCATGAGCGGCCCTGGTTCGCTGATTGCCTCCCTGGCGCAGTTTGGCTCTCCCGACTCGATCGACAATACGCTTACGCACATCAAGGGTAAGCTGCAGAGTGCGGTCGTTGACGCCAACGGAAACCTGGCATGGGGCCAGACAAGTACCGCCGAGGGCGTGACGCCTTCTCTTGCGGGCAACTTGATGCATATGCGCTATGACAAGACGACGCAAGGTGCCAAGACCATCCTGCGCTATGTGGAGGACGGTGGCGAGCGCGACAACAAGCTGGCTACTATCTATGCGGACACGGGCGTAAACCGCATGGCCCTTTATCAAGAGGATGATCCAAAATATATAGACGATGCCTCCAAGACCCGTACTAATCTGGGCACGCTTCAGCTCAATCATCTCTTTACCACGGGAACGGGCGTGCAGTATGCCGACCGTCGTGTGGCACGCCTGCAGGTGACCAAGACGGTGACGGCAGATACTGGTCTTACTGCACCCACTAAGGATGCGAAAGGCGACGACCTGACCTTTACGTTTAAGTTCACCCTGCCGGAGTCCCAGAAGGGCTACGAGGCGCATGTGTTCGATGCGGACGGCAAAGCCGTGGGCGACTCTTTCACGCTCAAGAACGGCTACACCCATTCCATCAAGGCCGGCGAGACCATCCGCGTATACGACCTTAAGCAGGGCGACAGCTATAGCGTGAGCGAGCTCACCACCAAGAGCGAGGCGTCCAGCGGCGACGTGTTGGCGAGTATCGTCAACGCTGTGACCGGCTCTGCCGACGAGTCGGTGCTTCCGGCTGGTTTTAGCCTCGTGAGCCGCAAAGCCGGTGGCGAGGAGCAGTCGGGAACTGGCAACACCATCGAGGGCAAGATTGTAACGCTCGTGGACGGGGAGATCCCTGCGAGCAACAAACTCGAGTTTACCAACAACTACAGCGCCAGCCCCGTAAAGCTCGACGCCCAGAATAGTCTGAGCGCCAAGAAGGTGCTCGAAGGTCGCGATTGGGTCGATGGCGATTCCTTTACCGTGCAGCTTACGGCCGACGACGGCGTTCCCATGCCCGGCGGTGCCAAGAGCAAGGTGGCTACGGTTGAGCTCACCAAGAATACCCAGACGGCGACATTTGGCGATATTACCTATACCAAGCCGGGTACCTACACCTATACCATCTCGGAGGTTATCCCCGGATCCGATGCCAGGGCAGACGGCATAAGCTACTCTGCCGCCTCCTATACTGCGAAGGTTGTGGTGGAGGATAACCAAGCCGGCGCTCTGGTCGTTACGAGCGTGAAGGTAGTGCAGGAGTGCAACGACGCGGGTGTCGAGACCAAGACGGATGTTGCCGATAGGGTCGCAACCTTCACCAACCGCTACGATATACACGAAACGAAGATCATCATCCATGCTCAAAAGATTCTGACCGACAACGCCGGGACGTTCCCACTTGCCCAGAACACCTTTAGCTTTACACTCGAGGGCGTTGGCGGCCTAGCGGATGTCAACGCAACGTTCAACCCCGATGCGGTCGATACGAGCGTGACGGCTCCCATGCCCGAGGGCAACACCGCAACCGTGGGCAATAACGCCGACGGTACAGTGACGTGGCCGGAAATCTCCTATACCGCCAAGGCGAATGCGGGACGCGCCTACGTGTACAAGTTCGCTGAGAGTCTCGGTAGCACTGCGGGCATGGACTACGATCGATCGGTCTATTACGCCGTGGTGCGCAACGCCGAGAAGGGTGCTGGCATCCAGACTTCGATCGAGTACTACAAGATTGCAGAAGACGGCTCGGTAAAGCAGTTGGACACGAACGTTACGCCTTCCTTTACCAATATATATAGCGTGGATCCCACGAGCGTGACCCTGCAGGGTCAGAAGACCGTGAGCGGTCGCGACTGGAACCAGGACGAGAGCTATACCTTTAACCTTGCCGCCGCTACGGACGATACCGGCGCAACTGGTCTGGGTAAGACCACCGCAAAGGCAGTGACGGATGGGGCCGTTGTTATCGGCACTAACCAAGCTGTCGCCAGTGCGCCCGAGTCGGGGCGCATGGCCTCGTTCGTCTTTGGCACCGAAGCCGCCCCGACCGTGACGTTCAACCGCGCGGGCACCTTTAGCTTCAATATCACCGAGAACGCCGCGCAGGATGGCCAGGCGGGCATGTCCATGGACAAACACACCGCACGAGCGACCGTTGTGGTGACCGATCTGGATGAGTTGGGTAATCACACGGGCAAGCTGCGCGTGTCGAGCGTGAGCTACGCCAACACCGGCGCCTCCGATGCGGACAAGGCCGTAACCGGCAAGGCCGCCTTTACCAACGCGTACCATGCGTCGGGTACCTTTGGTGGCGTGACGGTCAGCAAGACCCTTGAGGGTCGCGCCTCTACCGCAGGCCAGTTCACCTTTGCTGTGACGGGCCTTTGGTACAACGGCATTCAGACATCGGTCGATGGCTCCGAGGCTAGCCTGTCCAATACGGCTGCGGGGGCCGGCGTGTCCAGCGCCGTGATGGGCGCAAGCGGGAAAGAGAAGCTCTTTGCCCGTGAGCTCACGGAGCAGGATCTGGGGCGTACGTTTGCCTATCGCATCCGCGAGAACCAGCCTGCGGCTGCCGGCTACACCTATGACACCGGCTACACGGGCGACGCCATCGTGCTCGTCAAGGTTCTTGCGCGCAAAAACGACCCTGCCAAGCTCTACACCGTGACGACGGTGCTCAAGGGCGCGGGTGTGATGGAGCTGCTGGGCGAAGGCGCCGACGCGAGCGCGCTGACGGACGAAAAGGTCGTCCAGCTCAAGCAAGATTCGACTACCTACGTGCAGCAGTACGATGCAAGTGAGGCCGGCGCCACAACGCCTGCCGTCTCGTTTGTGAATCGCTATGAGGCAAGCCTCGACTATGGCGCTGCTGGCGGTCTGCAGATCGAGAAGACGTTGACGTATCCCAAGGACGCGACCATTTTTGGCTCGCCTAAGAGCACGTTCCGTTATATCGTCAAGCCTGCCGACGAGATATCTGCCAGCAAGGTTGGCATTTCCACGGACGGCAAGGTCTTTGAGGCGGCAAATGTCGAGGCCGACGCCCCCAAGACCGTGAGTTTGATACCTGCGGGTGGGTTGACCTTCACTCAGGATGATGCTGGCAAGACGTTCACCTATACGGTGGGCGAGATTGACGACAAGGCGACGGGCTATACGTACGACAAGACGGTCCATACGGTTAAGGCTGTCGTGGCGGATAATGGCGACAGCACGCTTAGGGTCACGACATCGGTAAGCAAGCAGGTCGATGGCGAGGATGAGCTCGAGGGCCAGTGGATCTATCCGTCTGGTGCAACGTCCACCGGTGTCGCGACGGTCAAATTCAAGAACACCTATACGGTCACCGAGGCGGCAACCTACACCCCGTCCGTGACGAAGGTGGTTGCCGGTGCCGATGCTCCGGGCAAGTTCACCTTTGCTATGACCGCGGCTGACGATGCTACCAAGACTGCCATCGATGGCAAGCTCATCACCGGCTCTTCGATGAGCGAGGACAACGGCTACGCTGAGGAGAAGCAAACGACGGCGGCCCTCAAGGACGGGGAGCACGAAAAGATTGACTTCTCAAAGCTCACCTTCAACAAGCCGGGCACGTATAAGTTCGCTATTAACGAACAAGTTCCGAATGTTCTCGGCGAGTGGAAGTATGACACGCACCCTTATGTCCTGACCATTACCGTAACCGATGAGGGCGGCAAGCTTGTGGCGCGTGCCGATGGCACGACCGGCTTGGAAGGCTTCATCTTTACCAATAGTTACCAAACTTCAACGAGCTACGAGCTCCAGGGCGGTCTTGAGATCGTCAAGACGCTCAGCGGGCACGGCCTGCATGCTGGCATGTTTGGCTTTACGGTGACGGGCGAGGACACCGCCTCAACCGAAAAGCTTAAGGAGCTGTTGCGTGCGGACAAGGATAAGGGCGAGCTTGTCGTTACAAACGATGAGCCGCAAACCGATGGCACGTCCCATACCGGTATTTTGGGAGGCCTGACCTTTGCGACGAAAGATGCGGGTAAGACGTTTACCTATAAGGTGGTCGAGAACGACGCAGGCCAAGGCGGCTATACATACGACTCCACCTATTGGGAGGTAGAGATTGCGGTTAAGAAACGCGGCGATGGTTCGCTCTACACCGTGACCACGGCCAAGCACTATGGCGCCAACGGAGATGAAGATGTCCACGACGCAAAGACCTTTAGCTCCGAGAACGGTGTTGCCAAGGCTCAGGTGTTCTTTACCAACAGCTACGCTGCGACCGGAACATTCGACGGTCTTACTGCCGAGAAGGTGATGGACTCCGGCGACAAGATCGAGGCTGGCCAGTATACGTTTGACCTGTATGCCGAGAAGGCCGATGGCTCGCTCGAAAAGATGGATGAGGGCGCGACCCAAGCAGGCGAGAACGGTACCGCAACGGTCGACTTCGGCAAGGTTTACTTTAAGCTTGGCGATGCTGCCAGCGAAACTCATGAGCAGACGATTGACCTTGCCCGCGCCGTCAACGATGGCGTTGCCATCAAACGGCACAATGCCGACCACACCACTACCTATAGCTTTAACCTGGTGGCAAAGGAGCGCTTGGCCAAACTGCCCGCGGGCGTGCGTCCCGTGGATACGTCTGCGACGTGTCGCGTGCTGCTCGAGGTGACCGACAACAACAACGGCACACTGACGCCCAAGGTGACCTATCGCAATGGTACCGAGAACGGCAAGATCGTCTTCCACAATACGCGCGATAAGGTCAAGACGATCGGCACGGTCGCGAAGCCCAATGTGGACATCGACGGGCAGCTGCTCTCTGTGGGCGACTCCTACGTCTATACCATCAACTGGGTCAATACCGAGGCCGATGCCTTCGTGACCGTGAACGACGAGCTTCCCACGGGCGTCGTGTTCGAGGCCTTTGAGGGCGAGTATGCCGATAAGGGCGCCGCGAGCGGTCAGTTGCTTACCTGGAACCTGGGTGAGCAGCCTGCGGGCAGCCACGGTTCGGTGCGCGTGCGCGTCAAGATTACCGGGGACGCTGTGAAGGACGCCCAGGGTGCGGTCGGCACCGTTGAGAACAAAGCTACCGTAACGGTTGACAACAAGAGCTATACCGGCACCACGACCAACTACGTGCCCAAGAAGTCCGAGAGCGATGCCCAGGATCCTAATGAGTCGGGTGTGGCGCTGGGTGATGAGCTCACCTACACCATCGGCTACAAGAACACCGAGGGCGCGTCTGCCACGGTGACGATCACCGATGCCGTTCCCGCGGGGACCGAGTTCGTGGAGTTCGCGGGCGACCATAAGGATGCCGGCTCCAAGGACAATGACGGCAACCTCACCTGGACGCTGGCGGACGTTCCCGCCGGCAAGGAGGGCACGGTTCAGTTTAAGGTCCGCGTGACCGAGGACGCGTTTAAGAGCGGTGGCGCTTCGGGCAATATTTCCAACCAGGCGTCGGTGACGGTCGGCAACAACCCTGCCGTCAAGACCAACACCACTACCGATGAGGTCTCTGACGGGCGCCTGACGTTGAGCAAGACGGTCGCGGCCGCCGAAGGCATTGTCGCGCCCAACAAGGCATTCACCTTTAAGGTGCTGCTCTACCAGGCCGATGGCGCAACGCCTCTGACCGGTACCTTTGCGTATGCTGGCCGTCCCAGCGGCACCAATGGCACCTATGTAAGTGGACAGATCAAGAGCGGGGACGCCATCGTGCTTAAGGCAGGTGGCTCCGTCACGGTTGCCTTGCCCATGGGTGCGCACTACGTGGTACAGGAGCTCGACTCCAAGGGCGACCTCATGACGAGCGAGGACGGCTTTACGATTGCCGATAAGGCGAATCCCCAGAAAGGTACCGTTGGGCAGGCGACGCAGGTGGGTTTCACCAACGTCTACAGCGTGGAGTCCACGAAGGTGGAAAACGCTTTTAAGGTGCAAAAGAAGATCTCCGGACGCAACTGGATGACATCGGATGCCTTTACCATGACGCTGACTGCCCAGGGTGAGGCACCTATGCCCAAGGGCGCCAAGGAGGGCGTGTCGACGATTGCGCTGCACAAGGATGCCCAGGTCGGCAACTTCGGTACCATCGATTACACCAAGCCCGGCACCTATACCTATGTGATTACCGAGCAGCCGGGTGACGAGGCGACACTCACGTTCTCGAAGGCCACCTATCGTGCCGCCGTCACGGTGACCGACAACGGCGCCGGTAAACTGTCTGCCAAGACCAAGATTGCACAGCTGACCGATGATGCGGGCGACGCTGCTAAGCGCACGGTCGAGGCGGCGGTCTTTACCAACACCGCCAAGACCGGTAGCCTCACCGTCAAGAAGAAGGTCGTCGACGGCGACAGCCAACGCGAGTTTGGCTTTGCGGTTACGCTGACCGACGGGGACGGCGAGCCCGTCTCCGGCACCTTCGGCAAGGGCGATGACGCCGTGACGTTCGCGGACGGCAAGGCAACCTTCACGCTCAAGGACGGCGAGGAGAAGACCATCGCCGGCCTGCCCGTGGACGCGCGCTACATCGTGACCGAGGACGCCGCCGAGGGCTACACGACTGCTGTTAACGGGGCTGACGGCTCCAAGGCCGAAGGCGCCGTGACCGAGGACGGCGCGACCGTCGCGTTCACCAACACGTACGGAACGGCCACCGAGGGCAGGGACGTCTCCACCGCGGGGCTCTTCACCAAGGCGCTCGAGGGCCGCGACTGGGCGGAGGGCGACAGCTTCCGGTTCACGCTCACGGGCGAGGGCGGCGCACCCATGCCCGAGGGCTCTGTCGACGGCTCCAAGACCGTCAGCGTGACGGCCGCCGCCGGCACCAAGGCGGGCGATAGGGTCGCCTTCGACTTTGGCTCCATTCGCTACACGCTTAACGACATCAAGGACGCCGGGTTCGCTGAGGTCGGCGATAAGCGCGTGCGCGCCAAGACCTTCACCTACACGGTGCGCGAGGTCAGGCCCGATGACGGTTCTGCCATCGCCGGCGTGGCCTACGACGGCCACGCCGCCACGATGACGGTGACCGTGACCGACGACGGCTCCGGCAACCTCACGGCCACGACACCCGCGATCGCGCAGGCGAGCGGCGGCGACTTCGTCAACACCTACACGACCGAGCTCGACTACTCGGCCCGCGCGGGCGTGCGCCTGTCCAAGACGCTCTCCGGCCGCGCCATGGAGGCGGGGCAGTTTGCCTTCACCGTGACCGCCGACGCCGAGACGGCCGCCAAGCTCGGCCTCAAGACCGACAGGGACGCCTACGCCGTGGCCGCGGCTGACGACGGAGAGGCCGACCTGGTCGATCTCATCGGTGGTGCCGCGGAGGGCGACGTGAAGTTCACTGACGCCGACGCGGGCAAGGTCTACCGCTTCACCCTCACCGAGACCAAGCTCGGCGGCGTGGGCTACACCAACGACACCGCGCCGCGCACGGTGACCATCGCGCCCGGCTACGACGCCGCGACGGGCAAGCTCACGGTCACGACCACAGTTGCCAAGGACGGTGTCGAGGTCGCCCGCGGCGAGGTCTCCACAGCAGATGATGCCACGGCGGCGCCCGCGCCCGTGACGGTCGCGTTCCAGAACTCCTACGAGGCCACCGGAACGCTCGGCGGCGAGGGCAACGTGGCAATTAATGCCACCAAGACGCTGACGGGTCGCGCCGCGGCGGCGGGCGAGTTCTCGTTCTCCGTCCGTGATGCCCAGGGCAATGTGGTCGCGACCGCGACCAACCAGGCCTCCGGCGACGGCGAGGCCGCGGGGCTCGCGTTCTCGCCCATCGCCTACACCACCGACGCTCTCGAGCAGATGATGGCGGACGGCACCGCCACCAGGGCCGCCGACGGCTCATGGGTCATTCCCTATACCGTATCCGAGGACGGCACGGACCGGCTACCCGCGGGCGTGACGGCGGCCGCCTCGAGCTTCGACATCACGGTCAAGGTGACCGATAACGGTAAGGGCGGGCTGGACGTTAGCGTGGTCTATCCCGAGGGCTCTGATGGCACGCTGTCGTTCGTGAACGGCTACGGTACCAACGAGGCGACGGTCGACCTCGCGGGCACCAAGACGGTGGCGCTTAGCCAGGCCGGACTCGGCCTGGCGCAGGCCGACATCGCGGGCAAGTACACCTTTAAGATTGAGCCGCTGGACGGCGCGCCCGCACCGGTCGACGCCTCCGGCAAGACGGTGACCGAGGCGACCAACGATGCCGCTGGCAACGTCAAGCTGGGCCACATCACGTTCAAGCAGCCGAGCGACCTCGATGACGCCGAGATCGACGGCCAAGGTCTGCGCACCAAGACGTTCGCCTACCGGGTGAGCGAGTCCGGCTCGGTCGACGGCGTGGTCAACGACGCGACGGCGACCAGGACCTTCACGGTCAGGGTCGTCGAGGACACCAACGCGGGCACGCTCGCCGCGGAGGTCCTGCCCGCAGAGGGCACGCCCGAGGGCAAGGGCGCGTTCGAGTTCACCAACACCTACATCGTGAACCCGACGCCGAGCTCCGTCACCAACCAGATCAAGGTGAGCAAGAAGCTCAAGGGCCGTGACCTGGCCGAGGGCGAGTTCGAGTTCCGGCTGGTCGAGCTTGCCGCCGACGGCAGCGAGAGCGTCGCGGCGACGGGCAAGAACGCCGCCGACGGCACGGTCGCGCTCAGCCCCGTCACCTACACCGCGCCCGGCACGCACGGCTACGAGCTGCGCGAGGTCGCCGGCACGGCGGGCGGCGTGACATACGACAGGGCGACGTACCGCGTGCGCACGACGGTTGCCGATGCCAAAAACGGCACGCTCACCGTCAAGCACGAGCTGGCGGATGCCGAGGGCAATGCTGTGGGCGACACCTCGGTGACCTTTACCAACGGCTACGAGGCCGCACCCGTCACCCTCAAGCTGGGCGCCGCCAAGGTACTCAAGGGTGCCGAGCTCATGGCGGGCCAGTTTAGCTTTGAGCTCAAGAGCCGGGACGGCAAGGTCATGTCGACCGCCAAGAATGCTGCCGATGGCAGCGTCACGTTCGATGCGCTGACCTTCAAGCAGGCCGGCACCTACACCTTTACGGTGAGCGAGGTCGATGACAGCCAGGCGCACGTGACCTACGACAAGGCGGTGCACAAGATCGTCGTCACGGTGGGCGACGAGGCGGCAGACGGCACCAAGACGGGCTATCTGTCGGCGAAGGTCTCCTACGAGGGCGACGCAAACATGCCGCCGGTCTTCACCAACAGCTACGCCGAGAATCCCGGGACCCCCGGCACCCCCGAGAACCCCGGCACACCGGGCGGAGGCTCGGGTGGCGGTTCCGATAACGGCTCCGGCGGCAGCTCCAGTGGCGATGGCTCCAAGGGCGGTATGCCCGACACCGGCGACCGCAGCCTGCCGGCGGCCGCGCTCGCGGTCATAGCCGGCACCGGCGCGCTGGCCGTCGCGGGCGGTGCGATCCTGTACCACAGGCGCCGCTAGCGATATGAACGAGTGGGGCGAATCCATCAGATGGGTTCGCCCCACTTGCCGTAGCGGGCAGGAGCGGGTAAGATATACCGAGCGCCAAGCGCGCTCGATGGGTTCGGATGACGACATGTTCCGAATCTGGTCAGGTCCGGAAGGAAGCAGCCATAAGGAGCCTCTGCCGGGCATCCGAATCCATCGAGCGCACGGGCGCTTTTTGGTGCCGCGAAGTGGTCCCGGTGCCGGCGGGCTGTTTGGTGTCTCGCTGGTCCTCGGCTTTGCCTGCGGGATCGCTCGACTACCAAACAGCCCGCCGGCACCGGGACCACTTCGTCCAAAAATCACCCGTAGAGGGCGCATTTATCTGAAGAATTGAATCCCGTGTCTTGCGGCGCTCGCTGGCGTTGCCAAAACATCGGCTGCTACATGCCTTGGGCGCTAGTGACCGTCGCCCTTACATCTGTAACGAGTTGCTTACGCATCTCCAGGGCTCGCCGTACTATCATGAATCAGATTGAAGAGAGATGATGATAGGGAGCGCCTTCTATGATTGAGCTGCTCAGGCGTTTTGGTGGTAAGTTTCTCCGGTATATGGTGATTGGCCCTGCGTGTAAGTTGATCGAAGTGATTTTTGACCTGCTTACGCCGCTCGTGATTGCCCAGATGATCGATAAGGGTATTGGCGCACGCGATGTCAACGCCGTCGTCCACTACGGTATGGTGCTCGCCGCCATGGCTGTGATCGGCATCTCGTTTACGCTCGTCTGCCAAAAGATGGCGGCGCTCACCTCGCAGGGCATGGGCACCGACATCCGCGGCGCACTCTACCAGCACATCAATAAGCTGAGCTATGCCGAACTCGATCGCTTTGGCGCGCCGTCGCTCATCACGCGCATCACCAACGACGTCAACCAGGTGCAGCTTGCCGTGGCGCTGGGCGTGCGCATGCTCATCCGCTGGCCCTTCCTGGCGGTGGGCTCCATGTGCGCGGCCCTTGCCATCGACCTTAAGCTCGGCGTGATCTTTTTGATTTGCACGCCCGCCATCGGCTTGGTGTTTTGGTTTGTCATGGCGCGCTGCATTCCGTACTACAAGCAGCTGCAGGCAAAGCTCGACCGCATCGCGCTTGTCTGCCGCGAGGGGCTTTCGGGCGCCCGTGTGGTCCGCGCCTTTGTGCGCGAGGATCACGAGCGCGAGCGCTTTGCCCTAGCCGCCGACGAGCAGGCGCATGTTGCCATCGCGGTGGGCAAGCTCTCATCAATCCTTAACCCCGTCACGTTTTTGGTGATGAACCTAGGCGTGTGCGCCATCCTGTGGGTGGGCGGCATCCAGGTCAACGTGGGTGAGCTTACGCAGGGCCAGGTTATGGCGTTCGTCAACTACATGACGCAGACGCTCACCTCCATCGTGTACGTCGCCAACCTGGTCGTAGTCTTTACCAAGGCGAGCGCCAGCGCGTCGCGCATCAACGAGGTGTTCAATTGTGAGCCGAGCATCACCGACGAGGGCAATCAGCCGGTCGCGCTGCCCAAGCCGAGCGAACTGGCGGGTGGCGCTGTTCCGGTTCCCGCACTGAGCTTTGACCATGCGAGCTTTTCGTTTGGCGCGGGCGCTGCCAACGCCATCAACGATGTGACCCTGGAGCTGCCGGTGGGCAAAACGCTCGGCATTATCGGCGGCACGGGCAGCGGCAAGTCCACACTCGTCTCGCTTATCCCGCGCCTGTACGATGCGAGCGCCGGCAGCGTGAGCGTGATGGGCGCCGACGCGCGCACCTGGCCGCTCGACCAGCTGCGCCATGTGGTCGCGACCGTCCCGCAGCGCGCGTCGCTGGTGAGCGGCACTATCCGCAGCAACCTGACCTGGCGCGACGAGGCGGCAACCGACGAGGAGCTTTGGGCGGCGCTCGATATGGCGCAGGCCAGCGAGTTTGTGCGCAACAAGCCGCAGGGCTTAGATGCCCCGGTCGAGGCGGGCGGCAAGAACTTTAGCGGTGGCCAGCGCCAGCGCCTGACCATCGCACGTGCCCTGGTGGGCTCTCCGCAGATCCTGATCATGGATGACTCCGCGTCGGCGCTCGACTTTAAGACCGACGCGGCGCTTCGTCATGCCATTCGCGAGCGCAGCGTGCGCGGTGCCGCCGAGGGCGGGCTGCCGCTGACGACTGTCATCGTGAGCCAACGTGTCTCGACTGTTCGCGATGCGGACATGATCTGCGTACTCGACCATGGCTCGGTCGCGGGCCTGGGCACGCACGATGAGCTGTATGCAAGCTGCCAGCTCTACCGCGAGATTTGCCAGTCGCAGCTTCGCCGCGAGGAGCTCGAGGGTCAGCAGGGGAGTACGGCGCCCACGCCCGCTCCAAGCCCCGCGTCCGCCCCAGGCGCCCCGACCGCCCCCGCATCCGTCTGCGCAAAGGAGGGCTGCTAAATGAATCCCTACACTTCCTCCGGTTCGGTCGCCACGATGACGGCCAACGTGTCCGGCAACGATAACCTCAGTGACTTGGGTGACGGCCCGCGCCAGCCCGGCGATCCCGAGCGCTATCCCGTGGGTGCGGTGACCCGCCGCCTGCTGGGCTATGTTCGTCCGCATCGCATTTCGTTTGTAGCGTCGTTTGTGAGTGCCGCCGCTTCGGTGATCTTGCAGCTCTACACGCCCATCCTCGTCGGCGAGGGCATCGACCTGATCGTCGCCGCCGGGCAGGTGGACTTCGACGCGCTGCTGCCGCTTGTCACCAAGCTCGCGATTGTCGTCGTAGGTGCTGCGGCTTTCCAGTGGCTGCAGGGCTACTGCGTCAACCGCCTGTCCTACGAGACGGTGCGCGACATGCGCGTGGAGGCGAGCGACAAGCTCAGCCGCATGCCGCTCAGCTTTATCGACAGCCACGCCCACGGCGACCTCATGAGCCGCGTGGTTAACGACGTCGATCAGGTGGGCGATGGCCTGCTGCAGGGCTTTACCCAGCTTTTCACCGGCGTTATCACCATCGTGGGCACGCTCGCGTTTATGCTTTCCATCAACCTGACCATGACGCTCGTGGTGGTGCTCGTCACGCCGCTTTCCATTTTTGCAGCCGGTGCTATTGCCAAGCTCTCCAACAAAAGCTTTACGGCACAGCAGCGCATCCAAGGCCAGCTCGGCGGTCATATCGAGGAGTACGTGGGCGAGCAGAAGCTTGTCGACGCCTTTGCCTATGGCTCCAACGCGCAAGCGAGCTTCGATGCCCTCAATGCCGAGCTCTACACCGCGGGCGAGCGCGCGCAGTTTATGGGTTCGCTCTCCAACCCCGGCACGCGCTTTATCAATAACATCATCTATGCCGTGGTCGCTGTGATCGGCTGCGCGGGCGTGATCACGGGCGTGCCGGCGGCGCTTACGGTGGGCGGCGTGCAGATCTTCCTGTCCTATGCTAACCAGTACACCAAGCCGTTCAACGAGGTCACCAACGTTATTACGCAGATCCAGGCGGCGTATGCCTCGGCGCGCCGCATGTTTGCGCTGCTCGATGCGCGCGAGCAGGAGCCCGACGCGTCGGACGCTGTAGAGCTTGCCGCACCGCAGGGCGAGGTCGCCTTTGAGCATGTGGACTTTAGCTACGTGTCCGACCGCAAGCTGCTGCAGGATATCTGCATCGAGGCCAAGCCCGGCATGCGCTTTGCCCTGGTCGGCCCTACGGGCTGTGGAAAGACAACGCTCATCAATTTGCTGCTGCGTTTTTATGATATCGATGCCGGCCGCATTGCGGTCGATGGCCGTTCCTCGCGTGACTACACGCGCGCAAGCCTGCGCCGTGCCTTTGGCATGGTGTTGCAGGATACATGGCTGTTCGAGGGCACGGTGGCAGATAACATAGCCTACGGCTGTCCCGATGCCACGCGCGAGCAGGTTATCGAAGCTGCCAAGCGCGCGCATGCGCACAAGTTTATCGTGCAGCTGCCGCAGGGCTACGACACGGTGATTGGCGAGGACGGCGGCACGTTTAGCCAGGGTCAAAAACAGCTGCTGTGCATCGCGCGCGTCATGCTCACCGACCCGGCGATCTTGTTGCTGGACGAGGCGACCTCGAGCATCGATACCCGCACCGAGCTGCAGGTGCAGGCGGCATTCGACGAGCTCATGGCCGGTCGCACAAGCTTTGTGGTGGCGCACCGCCTGAGCACCATTCGCAACGCCGACTGCATTCTGGTGATGCGCGACGGCGAGATTATCGAGCGCGGCACACACGACGAGCTGCTGGCGGCAGACGGCTTCTATGCCGATCTTTACCGCAGCCAGTTTGCCCAGTAGGGGCCACCGATTAGCGGCAGGTGGTTTACATCTGTCACGTTGGTACTAAGATATTCATCTAATAAATTGCATTAGTGGCTTTAGTTTTGGGGGAAACGAGGCAACGTGACTATGACGTGCTCTTTGGTGGTTAACAGCAAGAGCGGCAATACCAGGATGGTTTCGGGCGCGATCAAGCGCGCTCTGCAGGCTGCGGGTGTTGAGTTTGTCCATGCCGCGGCGTTGAGCGACGATGCGGATGCAGATCAGGTTGCGCTCGAGGCGCAGGGCGCCTGTGCGGCCGACACGGTGCTCGTCGGTTTTTGGTGTGACAAGGGCGCGTGCACGCCTTCGGTCGCGGCGTTGCTCTCCACCTTGCACGGCAAGCGCGTCTTTTTGTTTGGCACCTGCGGTTTTGGCGCCGACCAGAGCTATTATCAGCAGATTATCGATCGCGTGACCTCCAATTTGGCCAATGATGCCGAGCTTGTAGGTTGGGCGATGTGCCAGGGCAAGATGGGCCCTGCGGTCAAGCAGCGCTACGAGGCCATGCTCGAGCAAGATTCCGACAACGCCCGCGCTAAGTTGCTGCTCGACAACTGGGTTGCCGCGAAGGACCATCCGACCAAGGAAGATCTGGACAACATGGCGGCAGCCGCCAAGAAGGCCGTGCTGGGCGAGTAGGTCTATCGCTGCCGCGCGTGCGAAATAATACAGAAGCGAAAGCCTCGAGATCCTCGAGGCTTTTTCTTGACACTCGCGGGAGCAACCGTGGCAAGCGTGTGGCGAGCGCAGTTTCTCTTCAGCCCACTCAACCCGCAACGGGTGAGGGGCGACGGCAGGCGGAGGTACGGGAAAGGTCTGTCGCGAGTTCCGCACGCAAAGGGGGCCACTTAATGTGGCCCCCGTCTTGCGCAGGACTGTTTGAGCAGCAGACCTTTCCCGTACCTCCGCCTGCCGTCGATTTGGGCCCCCGACCCCGTTACTTGATCTCCGCTACTTGATCTTGGTCGTACCCGGCGCCAGGTTGGGGTCGGTCTCGTTGGCCTCGGTCTGGAGGTGCTCGGTGTACACGTTCTTACCGTCGCGGAACATCTCGTAGTACTGCATCTTGGCGTAATCCTCGCGCGCCTTGGTGGCCGCCGCGGCGACGGCGTCTTCGCCGGTGACGTTGGAGGAGAGCGCCCAGCGCAGGCTAGCGTCCTCGTAGCCCACCGAGTTGATGGCGGGCAGCGACTTGCGCAGCGTCATGTGCGCTTTCTGGTAGTCGGTCAGTGGTGCGCCGATCAGCTGCATCAGCTGGGTGGACAGGTAGTTGATGGACAGGTCGTCGACCTCGCTCGTCTGGTCGCAACCGGCAACGTCGTAGTTGGCCCAGATGATGTAGTCGGTCTGCCACAGGCGCTCCTGATGCGTAGCGTCGTCCTCGCCGGTAAACCACTTATCGTTGAACTTGGACGGGAAGAACGGCTGATGGTCGCCCCAGAACACCACGACCACCTTGCGGTCGAGATTGCGCAGGGCATTGAGGAAGTAGCGCAGCGCCTGGTCGGACTGCTCGATGCACGAGACGTACTCGTCGACATCGGAGAGTGTGCCGTCCTCGATGGTCTTGGCGTCCAGATCGGTCGTGTCGATGTTCAGGTGCATCTGCTTATCTGCCGGCAGCAGGCCCGTATCGTAGCCCGAGTGGTTCTGCATGGTCACGTCAAAGATGAACTGCGGGTCGGCGTTCTGGTTGAGCAGCTCAAGGATTTTGTCGTAGGTTGCCTGGTCGGTCACCATGCCGCGCAAGGTGTCGGCTCCCTGGAAGTCGTTGATAGACAGGAACTGGTCAAAGCCAAAGTCCTTGTAGACGTTCTCGCGGTTCCAGTTGGTTGCGTGGTTGGGGTGCATGGCCGTTGTGGAATATCCGAGCGACTTGAACTGCTCTGCCAGGTTCCCGGTCGTTTCCATGTTGTAGATGGTGTAGGGGTACACGCCCGAGCCCAGGTTGGCCATGGAGTTGCCGGTCATAAACTCAAACTCGGTATTGGCGGTGCCGCCGCCGTAGGCGCTCACGTAGAGCTTGCCGCGGCTGAGGCAGTCGGACAGGTTCTTAAAGTACTGCGGGCCCTCGTAGCCGGCGTGCATCTCCTGATAGATCGAAAGATCCGAGAAGGTCTCGTTCATAATGGCGATGACCGTGGGCTTCTCGCTATCGAACTGCTCTTGGGCGGCGGTACGGGCGTCGCTTGTGGCGGCATCGGACTTGTCATAGGCCTTGGCATACTTTTTGAGCGTTGCCTTGGCGTCGTCGGCGGAGTAGTTGGCGGGTTTGGGCGGCTTGATGGACTGTGCCGCACTAATAAAGGCAGGCAGATAGCCCTCGCGCCAGTAGCTCTCGAGCGGGCGCCAGGTGTAGACGGTGATGCCGAGGGTGTTGTAGTAGTCGATAAGCGTGACATGCGCGGTCACGCCGCCCAGGCACAGCACCGCTACGAGCAGGTTGGTGAGCAGCATGCGCTTGGCGTTGGCGGCACCCTTCTGACGGTGCGGTGCTACCAGGCCGGCGTACTCGCATAGCAGCATGGCGATGGCGGTAAAGCCCATGGACAGCACGCAGAACAGCGAGATCGAGTAGGTGTAGCCGCTGCCGGCGACCGCCGCGGCGGTGGAGATGGCCGAAAGGTCGCCCGGCTGGATGGGCATGGATTTAAACGTGATGACGAAGAACTCGGCAATGCCCAGGATAAAGAGGGCGAAGGTCAGGACGGCGGGAGCTGCGCCGCGGCGCTGGAACAGGAAGAACAGGCCGACCATGAGCGTGGTGATGATGGCCCACTCGAGCAGTATGCACAGGGGGTAGACCCAGGTAAAGTCGTGGTTGGACGAGACCTCCATGCCCAGCAGCGCAAAGACGCCGGCGAGCAGCAGGCACAGCACGGCGGCGATGAGCGGTTTGCCCACAAAGGCGCCGCGCAGACGGGCGAGCTTGCCGGTGGGGGCGGGGGCGTCGGGCGCGGCGAACGCAAGGACGCGCGGGGCGATGCGGTCGCGTGCGATGCTGGCCCAGGCGCAGCCGGTGAGGATGGCGTTGGTCAGGATGAGCATCACAAAGGCGAGCGGCTCGTTTTGGGCGACGAGGCCCATGGCGCCCCAAATGGTCAAAAAGAGCTGGAACAGGCCGAAGGCGACGCTCCAGGCAAGAGCGCCCTTGGCAACGGTGCCCGACTGCGCGCGAATGGCTTTGGCCTCGCGCAAGACAAGGAAGACGGTCGCCGCAAGACCGACGAGCGAGATGGCGGCTGCGAACATGCTGAGACTCCTCACAAACTTAAAACTACGAAAGCGGGGGTTTACCCGATTGTTACCAAGATATGCGCTGCGATTGGTGGCTGCGCACAACAACCAGCCATATTAGCGCGCATGTGTGGCGGTGTGGCGCAATGTAGTGGCGACCTGCGCGATAATGGACGGGAATTACACGGAAACGTAAAGGCTTCTTAAAGAAATGGCGAGGTTAAGGCGATGAACGAGCAGGTTTGTATGACGAGTGCGGGCGACGTGGGCGCTGGCATGGGCGGGGGCGGCTATCCGGTCGAGACCACGGGCAACGCGGTGCTGGACATTTTGGAGCACCGTTCGTCCACGCGCGCTTTTGCGCGCGATGACAACGACCGTCCCGTAGCGGTGACCGACGAGCAGCGGGCGGCGATTTTGCATGCGGCGAGCCGCGCGCCGTCGGCAGGCGCCATGATGATGTATTCCATCGTGAGTATCCGCGAGCAGACAACGCTCGATCGCCTGGCCGACCTGTGCGACCACCAGCCCATGATCGCCAAGGCGCCCTGGGCACTTATATTTGTGGTCGACTATGCCAAGTGGATCGATCTGTTTGAGCACGTGGGTTGCTTTGAGCCCGAGTTTGTCGAGCGCACGGGCAAGGCGCCCCGCCGCGCGCCGGGTTTAGGCGACTTTGCCATCGCGGCGCAGGATGCCGTGATCGCTGCCCAAAACGCCGTGGTCGCCGCC
Organism: Collinsella sp. LCP21S3_A9; assembly: GCF_052118785.1. NCBI lineage: Bacteria > Bacillati > Actinomycetota > Coriobacteriia > Coriobacteriales > Coriobacteriaceae > Collinsella > Collinsella sp. LCP21S3_A9. Next base: position 25,031 of record NZ_JBQKGN010000009.1, read on the forward strand.
GAGGCCCTGGGGCTGGGGAGCTGCTATATCGGCGATGTCGTCGAGAACGCCGAGGAAGTTGCTGCGCTGCTGGACTTGCCGCCCTATACCATGCCGCTGTCGATGCTCATCATCGGCACGCCCCGCAAGGAGCGCCCGGCGATTGCGCATCCCGTGGTGAACCTGGTGCACGAGGAGCGCTATCGCCGCGCCGATGCCGCGACCATGGATGCGCAGGTGGCCGAGATGGACGCGATGTTCCGTCCGCATGCCCGCGAGGTGGGGGAGCGCGTCGCGGATATCTACACCCGCAAGCACACGAGCCCCTTTATGGCCGAGATGAGCCGATCCATGGAGTGGTGGTTCAAAAACTGGCTCGGAAAATGACGAATGTGACAAAGGGACAGTCCCTTTGTCGCATTCCATATCGCCGCGGTGGCCTAAAGGCCGTATAAATGTTTATCTAGCTGGGAAAACAGTGCATTAAAACATGGGACGATTATCTATAATCCCCTCGAACGTTAAAGTTGGGAGGAAACCGGCTTATGGAACAAAAGGCCAAGGAGGCAGCCTCGCACGCTGCGATTCCTGTGAGCATCTCGGCGATGCTCGTCACGCTGGGCGTGGTGTATGGCGATATCGGCACCAGCCCCATGTATGTAACCAAGGCGCTCGTTGCCGGCAACGGCGGCATCGGAAGCGTCACGGAGGAGTTCGTGCTCGGCGCACTCTCCCTTGTCGTGTGGACGGTCACGCTGCTGACGACCGTCAAGTACGTGCTCATCTCGCTGCGCGCCGACAACCATGGCGAGGGTGGCATCTTTGCTCTGTACAGCTTGGTTAAGCGCTGCGGCAAATGGCTCATCATCCCCGCCATGCTGGGCGGCGCGGCACTGCTCGCCGATGGCATCCTCACGCCTGCCGTTACCGTGACTACGGCTATCGAAGGCCTGCGCACCATTCCGGCAGTCCATGCCGTGCTGGGCGACGATCAGGCCCGCGTCGTGGCCATCACGCTTGCCATCATCATTGCGCTCTTCTTGGTGCAGCGCATCGGCACGGCCAAGATCGGCCACGCCTTTGGCCCCATCATGACGCTGTGGTTCCTGTTCCTGGGCGGCACGGGTCTGTTCTTTGTCTTCCAGCACCCCGCCGTGCTGCTGTGCCTCAACCCGGTGCGCGGCATCGCCTTTTTGTTGAGCCCCAACAACCATGCGGGCATCATGATTCTGGGCAGCTGCTTCCTCGCCACCACCGGTGCCGAGGCGCTCTACTCCGACATGGGCCACGTGGGCCGTGGCAACATCTACGCAACCTGGCCGTTCGTTAAGTGCTGCTTGCTGCTGTCCTACATGGGCCAGGGCGCGTGGCTTATCAACAACGCCGGCAACCCGGAGCTCATGGGTATCGCCGACCTCAACCCCTTCTACCAGATGCTCACCCCGGGCCTGCGTCCCTTTGCCGTCGGCCTTTCCACCGTCGCGGCCATCATTGCCTCGCAGGCGCTCATCACCGGCGCTTTCTCGTTGGTGTCCGAGGCCAGCCGCCTGGACCTCATGCCGCATATGCAGGTTTTTTATCCTGCCGAGACCAAGGGCCAGCTCTATATTCCCATGGTCAACAACGTCATGCTTGTGGGCTGCGTCATCGTGGTGCTGCTGTTCCAGAGCTCGGCGCACATGGAGGCCGCCTACGGCTTGGCGATTACCCTGACCATGATGTGCACGACGCTGCTGCTCTTCTTCTACTTGCATGTTGATCGCGGCCTTAAGGTCGTCCCGTATATCTTCGTTGTGTTCTTCCTTATGCTCGAGGGCTTCTTCTTTGTGAGTTCGCTCACCAAATTTTTCCACGGTGGCTATTTCACTATTCTTATGGCCATGCTCATCATGGGCGTTATGCTGTGCTGGTACAACGGCACGGCGGTCGAGCGGCGTCAGTTTACGCTGCTGCCGCTGCGCAGCTATCTGCCGCAGCTCAAGCGCCTGCGCGACGACGATCGCTATGAGCTTATGAGCGACAACATCGTGTACCTGACCAAGGACACCAATACCGACTACATCGACCGCGATATCGTCTACTCGATTCTGGACAAGCATCCCAAGCGCGCCCGCGCCTGGTGGTTCGTGAACGTCGAGACCATGGACGAACCGCATACCTTTGCCTATTCGGTCGAGACGTTTGGCACCGACTATGTTTTCCGCGTGCATCTGTACCTGGGCTACAAGGTTAACCAGCGCGTGAACGCCTACCTGCGCCAGGTTGTTCAGGATCTGGCCGCCACTGGCGAGCTGCCGCCGCAGATGCATGACTACTCGGTCTACAAGGATCCGGGCAACATCGGCACGTTTAAGTTCGTCATGATCCGCAAGCTCCTGGCGCCCGAGAGTGACGTGGAGCCGAGCGAGCGCACGGCCATCACGCTCAAGTACATCATCCGCCGCTTTGCCGGTACGCCGGCGCGCTGGTATGGCCTGGAGAACTCCAACGTGAGCTTTGAGTATGTGCCGCTGTTCACCAAGTTCAAGGCTGTGAACAAGATGCAGCGCCTGGCCCCCAACGAGCGCCCGTAGTCGCCGACAGGTTGCATGGAGTTGGCCTTCGATGGACAGGAGTGTGCGCACTGCTCGCGCACGTGCTGTTTGTCTAACGACCGCAGACTGCAAAGGCTATACACTTGGAACCACCACAAGGGAAACCACCACAAAGGTGCTGTCCCCTCTGTGGTGGTTTTTGTTTTTAAGAGAGGGGCGGGGTGCCGATGGACGTCCGTGCGGACGGCGATATTGCCGATAGCTTTTGGTGGCGGCGCACAACGCTGACACGTCGCAGCCCTCTGTATGACGCCTGCGTATCGGCGGGGCTGCTGGTCGCGGCGACGATTGTGGGTGCGCTGCTCGACCATCCTGGTCTCGCGCCGAGCATCATGATCGTCTATGTGTTCGCCGTGCAGCTGTGCGCATTCTTTACCTGGAGCCGCCTGTATTGCTTGCTGAGCTCGGCTGCCGCCGTAGCGCTCTACAACTTCTTGTTTGTCGACCCGCGCTGCTCGCTATCGTTTATCGACCGCGTCTATCCCGGCATGTTCTTCATCATGTTTGTGGTCTCGCTTGTGTCGAGCTCGATTGCGTTGGCCCTGCGCCGCGCCTTGGCACAGGCTGCCGCCAGCGACCGTCGCACGCATATGGTGCTCGAGACCAACCGCATGCTGCAGCGGTGTTCCGATCAGCAGCAGATTGTGCATGCCATGGCAACGCAGCTGGCGCGTCTTTCGGGCTGTCCGGTCGTGTGGTACAGCGCCGACGCCGACGATGATGACTTGCTGCCGCGTGCGACGTACACGGCCGTGGGTGACGCCTCGCCGGTGCACCAGCTGACGCCCCAGATGCCGCCGCGGCTCTCGGCGTCCGCCTATGTGGGAACGCCGCTCGATGCCACCTATGGCGGCTCGGCGTTTTATGGCGTCTACCTGACGGTTTGCGCAGGCGACGGCTTCGTGCGCTCGGGCGACCCCGCCTCGGTGGTGGGCGTGCTGGCTATCGTTGCCGAGCCCGACGTGCTGACGCACGAGGAACGGACACTTGCCGACGCCATCGTGAGCGAAGGCGAGCTGGCACTCGATCGCGCCCGCGCCATGGAGGCCCGCGAGGAGGCGGCGGTGCTCGCCAAAAACGAACAGCTGCGCGCCAATCTGCTGCGCTCCATCTCGCACGATCTGCGCACACCGCTTACCAGCATTTCGGGCAATGCTGACGTGCTACTCGACCAGGGTTCGACCGGCACGGCCGTGCTCGATAGCCAGACGCGCCGCAGCATGCTCCTTTCCATTCGTTCGGATGCGCAATGGCTCAACGCCACCGTCGAGAATTTGCTCGCCATCACAAAGCTCGAGGGCGGCGGCATGCATCTGTCGACCACGCTCGAGCTCATGGACGATATCGTCGAGGAGGCGCTGCGCCACGTGAATCCGGCCGTACGCGAGCACGATCTTAAGGTGGTGCCGTGCGACGAGCCGGCGCTCGTCAACGTCGATGCGCGCCTGATGGTGCAGCTGGTGGTGAACCTGGTGAACAACGCTATTGCCTATACGCCGTCGGGCTCGCATATCGTGATTTCGATTATGGCGAACGATGGAAAGGTGGCATGTTCCGTCGCCGATGACGGTCCCGGTATTGCGCCCGATGAGCAGGGCCGGATCTTTGAATCGTTCTACACTGTCAACCATGGCTTGGCTGATAGCCATCGCAGCGTGGGCTTGGGGCTTTCGCTCTGTCGATCCATTATGTTGGCGCATGGCGGTAGCATAGAGGTTGCCGCGGCGGACCCGCACGGCTCGGTCTTTACGATTGGGCTTCCCGCCGCCGACGTTTCGTTTGATAAGGAGTAACGCTGTGTCGAACTCTGCCATGAAACCGCTCATCTTGGTCGTTGAGGACGACCCCGCCGTCCGCAACCTTATCGTTGCCGCGCTCGAGGCGCACGGCTTGCGTCATATGGCCGTGGAGACCGCCCATGCCGCCATCGCCGCCGCCTCATCGCAGGCACCGAGCATTGTGCTGCTCGATCTGGGCCTGCCCGATATGGACGGCGTCAAGGTGGTGGAGTCGGTGCGCGCGTGGTCGGGCATGCCGATCATTGTGGTCTCGGCGCGCAGCGAGGATGCGGACAAGATTCGCGCACTCGATGCCGGTGCCGACGACTACCTGACCAAGCCGTTTTCGGTCGAGGAGCTGCTCGCGCGCATTCGCACGACGCTCAGGCGCCTTTCGTATACGCAAACGGGTGGCGTTGCCTCCGAGGGCTCGTTCGATACCGGTGAGCTGCATATCGATTTTGATGCCGGCATCGCCACGATGGATGACGAGGAGCTGCATCTGACGCCGATCGAGTACAAGCTCTTGTGCCTGCTGGCGCACAACGCCGACAAGGTGCTGACGCACCAGTTTATCCTGCACGAGATTTGGGGCACGGCAACTAAGAGCGACCTGGCGAGCCTGCGTGTCTTCATGGGCACGTTGCGTAAGAAGATCGAGTCCGATCCGGCGCATCCGCGCTATATCCAGACGCACGTGGGTATCGGCTATCGCCTGGTCACCCAGGGCTAGATCGCCAACCACCATCCCAATATGAGTTGCGGTGAAATACGGTCTAAATTTGCCTAATTCCAAGCAAAACAGTCCGTATTCCACCGCAACTTGGTTTATTTGCCCTTGGGCTTGCTGGCGTAGAACTTCTTCTTTTTGGGCTTGCCGGCGCAGGCAGGCTTGCCGTCGCCGCGCGACCCTCGGTCTCCGGCCTGCGCGTGCGCGGGCGCCGTTGCGCGGGGCTTGCGGGCCTCGGGGTTGCGCAGCTCTTCGGTTCGCTCTGCAATCTCCTCGGCGCTAAAGCCGACTTCGGCCATGGCGTCCTCGATGGGCAGGCGGCGCACGATATAGCAATGGTGCACCTTCTGGTTGCGCGCAAAGTCCTCGGGGATGGTCTGCGCCGTAATGTCCTCTAGCACGACGCCCGCGCGCGCGAGCTTGCGCGTCTCGGGGCGGAAGCCGCGCAGGTTGCAGCTAAAGATGGCGTGGCCGCCCTGTGCGAGCAGGCGCGATACGCCGGCCAAAAGCTCAACATGGTCGCGCTGGACGTCCCAGGTGCGGCGGCCCATCTTTGATGAGTTCGAAAACGTGGGCGGATCGACAAAAATCAGGTCCCAGCGGTTGCGCGTCTGGCGCTGGTCGCGAATCCAGGCAAGCACGTCGTCGCGCACAAAATGATGCTGCGGACCAACAAAGCCGTTCTGGCGCATATTGCGCTCGGCCCAGTCCAGGTAGGTGTTGGAGAGGTCGACCGTCACAGTTTCCTCGACGCCGCCGTCTGCCGCATAGCAGGTAGCGGTGCCGGTATAGGCGAACAGGTTGAGAAAGCGCCGCGCCTGCTTGGCGTGCTCGCGCACCAGGTTGCGGGTGATGCGGTGATCCAAGAAGATGCCGACGTCCAGGTAGTCGTCAAAGTTGACGGCAAAGGTAAGGCCGCCCTCCTCGATGAGCGGCAGACGACGGCGTGCGATATTGGCGCGCTCGCCCGAGCCGCCCTTGCCGGCGCCCTGCTTGCCGTACTGCGAGCCGCCGCGCGAACGCATGCGGGCTTTGGCGTGCACGTGCTCGGCGGGAACATCTAGGATGCGCGGCGCGATGGCCAGAATGTCGAGCATGCGGGCCTGGGCAAGCGCGGGATCGATGGTCTTGGGCGCGGCGTATTCGGCGATGACGAGCCAGCGGCCCGGCGTCTGCGGGCTGCCCTCGTACAGGTCGATGGCGGCGGAGTAATCGGGCAGGTCGGCATCGTAGACGCGGTAGCAGCTCACGCCCTCGCGCTTTGCCCACTTGCGACGCAGACGGGCGTTCTTGCGCAAGCGGTTGGCGAACTGCTCGGACTCGGGGATGAGCACGGGCAGCGGCTTGCCGTCGCCCAGGTCGAGTGTGGCGGCAGGTTCGGGCATGGGGGTGCTGGCGGCTTTGTCGTTGACTTCGTTGGTATCCGCAACCTCGGCCTCGGCATCTGCGCTGGTCGCAGCCTCAAACGCTGCGGCGGCGTGGTCGAGCGACGGCCAGACTTCGACGGTCGCCTCCTCGTTGTTGGGCATGACGGCGATCGAGCGCTCGGGCTCGGCGTGGAGCGAGCGGGCCAGCAATCCATCGCGGGTGAGCGCGGCGACCGGCGCCGCGGCAAGCTCGGGCGCGCGGCGCAGCTCGCCGACCAGCGTCATGGCGTCGTGCATGAGCGAAAGCGGGGTCTCGGTGGTGTCTGCGACCACGGCGGCACCGGCAACAGCGCCTGCATGGTCCAGCACGGTGGCTGGCTTGGCAGCGCAAAAGTCGACAAAACGCTTGTAGCCGGCGCACTTGACCATGCGCTCGGCAGTCTTGCGGGCAGCGGGGTCAATGTCCACGGCGACGATGCGCGCCTGGCGCTCGCGCGCCGCCGCCTCGCGCTCGCGTGCCTCGGCAAGCAGCTGCTCCCACAGGGCGGCGTCGTGCGGCTGCCAGCCCTCAAAGCCCCAGCGCTCGCGTGCAGCGCCCGGGGCGCGGTCGGTCAGAATGTTCACGGCTTCCAGCAGCAGGCCGCCGCCGGCGCACGAGGCGTCGATCAGCGTGGGCAGGGCTTCGTTCTCGTAATCATCGGCTGTGAGCTCGCGCTCGCACAGCGCGGTCCAGCCGACCTGCGCCAGCACCAGGGCGGCGTAGTCGGGGCGCAGCACGTGCGCGCCCTCGCCGGCGCGGGTCGCTGCGGGCGGCAGGCGTTTGAACAGCGGGTCGCCCGAAAGGTCCAGGCTGATGCTCGCGCGGCGCTGGCGCAGCGAAAGCAGCAGGTGAACATCGGGGTCGGCGGCGTCGACATCGGCACGACGGCCCGTGGTCTCGGCCAGACGGTCGCACAGCGCGTCCTTGGCGCGCAGGGCCGAGAAGCGCGTGTTGCGCAGCTGCTCGGTCACGCCGCGGGCGGTGATGGCGATGGTTGCGCCGGGACGGATGATGTTCTCCCAGGCGATGTCGTAAACGCTATCGTACAGCTCGTCGGCATCCTGCGCCTCAAAGCGCCCAAGAACCACGAACACGCGGCTCGCCAGGCGCGACCACAGACAGGCGCGGTAGCCTTCTTCGAGCTCGCCCTCAAACGTAGCGCGGCCCTTCAGCCGGCGGACATGCGAAAGCCCGAGGCGTTTAAGCTCATCGGCGAGTGCGGACTCAAAGCCCTCGGGGCAGCTTGCGTAAAATTCCATGGGTGACCTCTCTGGTTGCGTCGCTCCATTATATGATGGATGCTTCGTTTGCCCTCATCCCCGAAAGGAACCCATATGATTGATGCGTGCCCCGATTCCGCCGTGCTCTTTTTTGACGTGGACGGCACGCTGACGTCGTTCGATCCCGACGATATGACCGATAAGGACTTTTCGGCGGCTCGCCCCTCGCAGACGGTGGTTGAGGCGTTCCGTGCACTGCGCGATGCAGGGCACGAGGCATTTATCTGCACGGGTCGCCCCCTGTGGCTTATCGCCGATAGCCTGCGTGCGCTCGACCCCGCGGGCGTCGTGGCCATGGCAGGCGCCACGCTCGAGGTCGAGGGACGCGTGGTACACGAGGACTGCTTTGACGAGGACGTTGTCGAGGAGCTTGCACGCCGTATGGCCGCGGCAGGGATTGAGGCCTTTTTCGAGACCAACGTTGCTACTTTTGCCCTGGAACCCGCGGGTGTTGAGCAGTCGTCTCTGATCGGCACTTCTGTGGTGCACAGCACCGAGGAAATGCGCGTCGACGGCCGTCTGCGCGTGGGCAAGGTATGCCTCAATGTGCCCAGTTTGGCTCGCGTAGCCAACGATGACGGCTTTATCGAGCGCTATTTTGAGGCCTGCAACACCGGTGGCCAGAATCGCGAGCTGAGCCCCAAGGGCATCAACAAGGGCGTGGGCGTGGCGCGAGCGCTGACGTATCTGGGCCGCGAGGGAAATGCGCGCACCTTTGGCTTTGGCGATTCGGGCAACGACCTGGGCATGCTCGCTTCGGTCGAGACGGCTGTCGCCATGGGCAACGCCATGCCCGAGGTCAAGGCGGTCGCCGACTACGTGACCGACGATGTCGCACACGACGGCACCGTCACAGCGATGCGGCATTTTGGGTTGATTGAATAAATGGCCGGGTCGCCCGCAGGGGGGCGACCCGGCCATTTGAGCTATTTTGCAATATAGAGCTTGGGATGGCTGCGACTGCTCTCGATCGCCGCCGTCATGATACCCTCGTCGTCTCCATCAACGATGATGCCATCGAGGTCATCGATCTGCGCGGACTGATAAAAACTGGTCTTGTTGAACTTTCCCTGGTCAACCATCATGTAACTCTGGTTTGAGTTGGTCAGGTACATATGCTTGATCATGGCTGAGAAGTCGTGCTCGACGGTAAAACCGTGGTCGGGGTGGAATCCGTCGGCACTGACAAACGCCTTGTCGGCATGGAGTTTGCTCATGCAGTCGAGCGTTAGTGCGCCCGCGAGATAGAGGTGGCCCTTGCGCACGGAGCCGCCCAGCAGCACTACCGAAGCATTGGGGAGATTAAAGCTGGCATAGTTCGCGATTGCAAGATCGCCGGTGATAATGGTGATCTCACGCTTGTCCATGAGGGCCTTAGCGAAGTAAAAGCCTGTGGTGCCGATATCAATTACCAGAACATCGCCATCATCAACAAGAGTTGCCGCGGTTGCGGCGATGGCCTCTTTGGCCTCGACTTGGACATTGATACGCTCCTCGGGATACGAGATTGCGTTGGAGCGAGAAAGCGATACCGCTCCGCCGCGTACGCGACGCAGCTTGCCTTCGGATTCCAGCGAGACGAGGTCGTGTCGTGCGGTGACTTCCGAAACCGAAAAACGGCGAACGATGTCGGATACCGAGATATTTGGCTTTTCGGCCAGCCAGTTCATAATAAATCGCTGACGCTCGGCCGGTGAAAGGTCTGAAGTAGATGCCATATGCCGCTCCTTTTGAACGAAAGGCAAAAGATACGCCTTTCGTAATCGAAATATAACGTATCGATATGAAAAGGACAAGGCAAAATCGAATGAATCAAATGAACGGAATGGCATGTCCCAAATGCATGCGTAGCAGATAGTTTACACTTAAATAGCGTGTAGAGGGTCTTGTTCTGAAGGTGCCGCCCAAAAGAAGTACGTTCACACCCGATATTCGACCGTTCACGGAAAGATGACAATTGAGCTTTCGATAGCTTTTGAAATGGTTTATAAAAGAAAACCGAAAAGCTTTTGAAACAAAGAAGAAGGCTTTCGATAGCAATAGTGCTAGATGAGAAAGGACCGAACATGGCGATCAAGGTGTTTGCCGACGGCGCTAACCTCGAAGGCATGCTTGACATGCATGACAATGGTAACGTTCAGGGTTTCACGACCAATCCTTCCCTTATGAAGGCCGGTGGCGTGACTGACTACCGCGCTTTTGCCAAGACGGTTCTTGAGCACATCACCGATGTGTCGGTCTCTTTTGAGGTATTTGCCGACGACGAGGCGGGTATGGAAGCCGAGGCCCGCGAGATTGCAACCTGGGCAGACAACGTCTACGTTAAGATCCCGGCACTCAACACCAAGGGCGAGTCCACTGCCGCGCTGGTCAAGCGCCTTTCTGCCGACGGTATCAAGGTGAATGTCACTACCATCTTCACGCCCGAGCAGGTCGACGAGTTTGTCGATGCCGTCTCTGCCGAGACCCCCTCTATTCTGTCCATCTTTGCCGGTCGCATTGCCGATACCGGCGTCGATCCGCTGCCCCTCATGGCGGAGTCCGTAAAGAAGGCTGCCGTCAAGCCTGCTGCCGAGGTTCTTTGGGCGTCTACGCGCGAGGTCCTCAATATCTTCCAGGCGGAGTCCGTTGGCTGCCAGATCATTACGGTTCCCAATGCCCTTCTTGCCAAGCGCAAGAATTTCGGAAAAGATTTACTCGAGTACTCGCTTGATACGGTCAAGGGCTTCGCCCGCGACATTCAGGCACTTGGTTTCCATATCCTGCCCGAGGAGTAGGGGGCGAGCATGCTGACCGATCTTCTTAAGCCCGAGCTTGTTGCCTGCCACGTCGAGGCCTCCGATTGGGAGGAAGCGATCAAGGCATGCGGTAAGCTGCTCGTTGACGCCGGCAAATGCGACCAGAGCTATGTTGACGCCATGATTTCGTCGGTTCACAAATTCGGTCCCTATATGGTCTTGGAAGAGGGCATTGCCATGCCTCACGCTCAGGCCGATGGCAATGTGAGCGAGGCCGGCATCTGCATTGTCACGCTTGACCCTGCCGTTGCATTTGGACATGAGGATTTCGATCCGGTTCACGTGCTCGTGGGTATTTGCGCACCCGACCCCAAGGCTCATCTTGGCTGCTTGGCGGAGCTTTCGCAGATGTTCGAGGACGAGGACTGCGTTGCCAAGCTCAGCGCATGCGATACGCCCGAGCAGGTTTTGGAGACCATGCGTTCATTTTTTTAGGCCTTAATGGCACGGCGATGCGTCGCCGCTTTTGGATAGACGGAAAACCGTCACGTGTAGGAGAGGAAGGTTGCCATGCATATCATCACCGTATGCGGAAACGGCATCGGGTCTAGCCTGATGCTCGCTGGCAAAGTCGAGGAGCTTTGCGAGGAGGAGGGCATCAAGGCCGACGTTGAGTCTATGGACCTGAACGGTGCTTCTTCCGCAAATCCGGATCTGTTCATCACCGTTAAGGAGCTCGCCCCCGAGCTCCACGGCAACGTTGTGATCGTTCGCAGCTATGTGAACAAGAAGAAGATCCGCGAAGACGCCCTTGAGGCAATTAAGGCGGCCGCTGCTAACGCCTAAAGCGGCATAAAAAAGGGCGGTTCCCTGTGGAAGAGGGAACCGCGCCCACGTTAGAGAGAAAGGAAGCGCAGATGCAAGCCATCCTTCCCATACTTGAGTTTATCCAATCGATTCTGACCAAGCCAGCGTGGATCATGGGTCTGTTTGCCTTTGTGGGCCTTGTTGCGCTCAAGCGCCCTGCCCACAAGGTGATGACGGGAACCCTGAAGCCCATTCTTGGTTACATCATGCTGTCTGCTGGCGCCGCTGTTGTTCAGGAGAACCTTGCTCCGCTGGGGACCTTCATCGAGACCGGTTTCCACATCACCGGCGTCGTGCCTAACAACGAGGTCGTCGTTTCGATGGCTCAGAGCGTCCTTGGCGTTCAGACCATGATGATCCTGATTCTCGGCTACGTCGTAAACATTATCATTGCCCGCTTTACCAAGTTTAAGTACATCTTCCTGACGGGCCATCACAGCATGTTTATGGCTTGCCTGCTGTCTGCCGTTCTGCAGGCATCTGGCTTCCAGGATGTCCAGCTTGTCATCGTGGGCGGCATGTTCCTGGGCCTCGTGAGTGCTATGCTTCCCGCCGTTGGTCAGCGTTTCACCGAGAAGGTTACCGATGGCGATGAAATCGCCATGGGCCACTTCGGTTCACTCGCCTATTACATCTCCGCTGCAGTCGGTACGCTTTTTGCTAAGGACGCCGAGGAGAACAGCACCGAGAAGATCGAGGTTCCCGAGAAGTTTGCCTTCCTGCGCGACACCACCATCTCCACGGCTCTTACCATGGCTTTCTTCTACCTGGTTACCGCTTTTGCCGCTTACATCGCAGATCCTGCGGTCGTTACCAAGACCGCTGGCGGCGACAATGTGATCGTCTATGCCCTGACTTGTGCCCTGTCCTTCGCCGTCGGTGTCACTATCGTCTACAACGGCGTTCGCATGATTCTCGCCGACCTGGTCCCGGCTTTCCAGGGCATCTCCAACAAGCTGATCCCCGGTGCCATCCCCGCCGTCGACTGCGCTGTCTTCTTCCCCTATGCTCCCACCGCCGTCATCCTCGGCTTTGTCGCTTCCTTTATCGGTGGCGTTGTCGGTATGTTCATCGTGGGCGCTACCCTGGGCATCTTCATCATCCCGGGCATGGTTCCCCACTTCTTCTGCGGTGCTACCGCCGGTATCTACGGCAATGCTACCGGCGGTCGCAAGGGCGCAGCTCTTGGCGCTTTCGTCAACGGCCTGCTCATCACCTTTGCCCCGGCCCTGCTCCTGCCCGTTCTTGACGTCTTTGGCTTCAAGAACACTACGTTCGGCGACTTCGACTTCTCCGTCATTGGTATTACGCTCGGCCGCGCTGCCGAGGCCTTCGGTACCACCGGTGTCTACGCGATTCTCGCTGTCCTTTTGGTCGTCGCCTTCGTCCCCAACTTCATCCACACCAAGGGTGCTGTGATCAACCACGTTGAGGAAGAGTAATCCAGGCATACGTTAAGCCCTAATCGGGCGGAGCTCCGATAACCGGCTCCTACACGGAAGCGGTGACGTCTCAAATGAGGCGTCGCCGCTTTTTGTTTTGGAGCGGTTGTGAAAACGCGCCGGTGAAGCGCTGTTTCAGCGCCGCGAACGGAAGCAACCGCGATGATTAGCAAAAACGTTTTGCCGCTGGGGCGTCGATATAAAAATGATAAAACCGCAAAATCGTTCGCCGAGAAGATAAAAAAACCGCAGTTCACGCCTTGATAAACGTAGGTAAAGTGTTTAGCAGTTTATCGGCCGTATGCAAACGAAAGGAATCAGGCAGATGGCAATCAAGGTGTTCGCTGACGGTGCAAACCTCGAGGGCATGCTCGACATGTACGAGAACGGCAACGTTCAGGGTTTCACGACCAACCCGTCCCTTATGAAGAAGGGTGGCGTGACGGATTACCGCGCGTTTGCCAAGGAGGTTCTGGCCCACATCACCGATGTGTCCGTCTCGTTTGAGGTCTTTGCCGACGACGTCGAGACCATGGAGGTCGAGGCGCGCGAGATTGCTACCTGGGCAGATAACGTCTACGTCAAGATTCCGTGCGTGACCACCAAGGGCGAGTCCACCTCCGAGCTGGTCCGCAAGCTTTCGGCCGATGGCATCAAGGTCAACGTCACCACTATCTTTACGCCTACGCAGGTCGATGAGATGGTCGAGGTCGTTGACGCCGAGACGCCGTCCATCATCTCGCTTTTTGCCGGCCGCATCGCCGATACCGGCGTCGATCCCATTCCGTTTATGACGGAGTCAGTCAAGAAGGCCGCCGCCAAGCCCAACTGCGAGGTCCTGTGGGCGTCCACGCGCGAGCTCATCAACATTTACCAGGCCGAGGCCTGCGGTTGCCAGATCATCACGGTGCCCAACAGCATCCTGGCCAAGCGCAAGAACATCGGCCGTGACCCGTACGAGGTCTCGCTCGATACCGTGCGCGGTTTTGCCAAGGATATCGCCGCTTTGGGTTTCCATATTCTGCCCTAAGCAAGGGTACCCCCTGCAGCGACGTGCAAAATCGCGAGTTTTCAGCATGGTAAAGACTTTTACCAGCTGGTTGAAGCGCGGAACGGCCCCCGTTTTGGCCCTAAAACGCCAAAACGGGGGCCGTTTTTGCTTTTATGGCCCTCTGAAGCGCCGCGGGGCTATCGGGAGATGCTGAATACTCGCAATTTTGCACGCCGCGAAGAGGGGGACGTCCGCTTTGGCGGCTATTTGCCCTGCACCATGGTGAGGGAGATTTTCTTGCGGTCGCGATCGACCTTTTCGACCCACACCTTGACCGTGTCGCCGACGCGCACCACGTCGCTGGGGTGCTTGACAAAGCGGTTGGCCAGCTTGGAGATATGCACGAGGCCGTCCTGGTGCACACCCACGTCGACGAAGGCGCCAAAGTCCACAACGTTGCGCACCGTGCCCTTGAGCTCCATGCCGGGTTCCAGGTCGTCGATGGAAAGTGCTGAGCGGCTAAAGACCACCTCGGGCGCGTCGTCGCGCGGGTCCCGGCCGGGCTTCTTGAGCTCGTTTACGATGTCGATGAGCGTGAGGATGCCGCAGCCCAGGTCGCTTGCCAGCGCCGAGATGCTGCCGGTGCGCCGCTCGATGTCGGGCACGCCGCCGCGGCTGAGCTCGCTTGCCGCCACACCCGCACGCTCCAGGACGGCCGTGGCCACCTCGTAGCTTTCGGGGTGGACGCTCGTCGCATCGAGCGGGTTCTTACCGCCGCTGATGCGCAGGAAGCCCGCGGCGTTGAGATATGCCTTGGGTCCCAGCTTGGGGACCTTCTTGAGCTGGCGGCGATCGGTAAAGGCGCCGTTCTCCTCGCGGTAGGCCACGATGTTTTTGGCTACGCTCGGCGTGATGCCCGATACGTATCCCAGCAGGCTCGCACTTGCGGTGTTTACGTCGACGCCCACGCGGTTGACGACGTCCTCCACCACATGTCCCAGGGTGCGCGAAAGCTCGGCCTGGTCAAGGTCGTGCTGGTACTGGCCAACGCCGATGGATTGGGGCGGAATCTTGACGAGCTCTGCCAGCGGGTCCTGCAGGCGGCGGCCCAGGCTCATGGCGCCACGCACGGTGACGTCCAGGTCGGGATACTCCTGGCTGGCGAGCTCGGAGGCGGAGTACACCGATGCGCCGGCTTCGTTGACGATGGTGTATCGCAGTCCAGGCGCCTGCTCGGCGATGAACTCCGAGACGACTTCCTCGGTCTCGCGGCTGGCGGTGCCGTTGCCGATGACGATGGTGTTGACGCCGTCCTTCTTGACGAGGCGGGCGAGCTCGCGCTTGGTGCCGGCGACGTCGTGGCGCGGCTTGGTGGGGTAGACCACGCCGTGGTCGAGTAGCTTGCCGGTCTCGTCCATGACGGCGACCTTGCAGCCGGTACGGTAGCCCGGATCGAGTGCGAGCACACGGGCGCCGCGTACGGGGCGTGCCGAGAGCAGGCCCTCGAGATTCTTGGCAAAGACGTTGATGGCCTCGGTCTGCGCGCGGGCGGTGAGCTTGGCGCGAGCCTCGCGCTCCAGCGAGGGGGCCATGAGGCGCTTGTAACCGTCGGCGATGGCGGCATCAAAGACGGGCGCAAACACGCCCTGGCGTCGGGGCCAACGGCTGCCGAGGCGTGCCGTGGCGGCAGTGCCGTCGACGTTCACGCGCACGCGGAGCTTGCCCTCGCGCTCACCGCGGTCGATAGCCAGCACGCGGTGGTTGGGTATACGGCGCAGCGGCTCGTCATAGCTGTAGTACGGCTCGTAGGGAGTCTTCTCGGTGGGGTCGGTGGCCTCGACGACGATGTCGGCGGTGTTCTGCGTAAAGGCGCGCAGGTCGGCGACGTTCTCGGGGTCCTCGGCCACCGTCTCGGCCACGATGTCTGCCGCGCCGGCAAGCGCCTTTTCGGGCGTGTCGAAGCCGGCCTCCTCGTTGACGTATGCCGCGGCGGCGTCGAGTGCGCTGCCCTTGGCCGAGGCCTGCATGATGATCATGTTGGCGAGCGGCTCAAGGCCTGCCTCGCGGGCCTTCTGCGCGCGAGTCATGCGCTTTTTGCGGTAGGGCTTGTAGAGGTCCTCGACACGCTGGAGCTGCGTGGCCTCGCGAATCTGCTGCTCGAGTTCGGGCGTGAGTTTGCCCTGGGTGTCGATGAGCAGGATGACGTCCTCTTTACGCTGCTCAAGATTGCGCAGGTAGGACAGGCGCTCGTCGAGTGCGCGCAGGGCGACGTCGTCCATGCCGCCCGTGGCTTCCTTGCGGTAGCGCGAAATAAAGGGGATGGTGTTGCCCTCGTCGATGAGCTTGACGGCTGCCTCGATGTTGGCGGCCTTAAGGTTGAGCTCGCGGGCGAGCTGGGCGATAAGATCCATGGGACTCCTTGCGTTTAAGGTGCGTTTGCAGCACAGGGCTACCAAGGATACCACCCGACGTTCTGCCAAAGCAGTCTTTTTGGGACGGGGCTTTTTTAGCTACGGCGTTCCGTTAGCTTGACCAGTCTTTTTGGGACGGGGCTAAATTAGCTGTTTTTGGATTAGGGCTCAGTTGCGATTTGTTGATTCATCGATATTGGGATGGAGAACCAGCTAATTTAGCCCCGTCCCAAAAAGACTGTTCCTCCACCACCTCCCAAATCATCCTTACAAAACGAGGCCCTGGCCAAACGGCCAGGGCCTCACCACTTCTTTTCAGGCTGCGAGAAAAGACCGTGTGCGCAGGCGCTCCCCGAGGGAGACGGGGGTGTTTGCTCCGCGCGCAGTTTCGCAGCGAAGCGAGAATGTTTGAGCACGGAGTAAACACCCCGTCTCCCTCGGGGAGCTCCGTTGGGAGCGTAGGGGATGTTTTGAGCTACTCCAGCTCAAACGCTCCGGTATAGAGCTGGTAGTAATATCCGCGCTTGGCGATCAGCTCGTCGTGGTTGCCACGCTCGATGATGCGGCCGTGATCCAGGCAGATGATTGCGTCGGCGTTGCGCACGGTGGACAGGCGGTGCGCGATGACAAACGTCGTGCGGCCCTCCATGAGCTTATCCATGCCCGCTTGCACGATGGCCTCGGTGCGGGTATCGATGCTCGACGTGGCCTCGTCCAGAATCATTGCCGGCGGATCGGCGACGGCAGCGCGTGCGATCGAAATCAGCTGTCGCTGGCCCTGCGACAGCTGCGCGCCGTTGCCGGTGAGCATGGTGTCGTAACCGTCGGGCAGGCGGGTGATAAAGTCGTCGGCGCCCGCGAGCTTGGCCGCCGCGATGCACTCCTCGTCGGTGGCGTCCAGGTTGCCGTAGCGGATGTTGTCCATCACAGTGCCGGTGAACAGGTTCACGTCCTGCAGCACCACGCCCAGTGAGCGGCGCAGATCTGCCTTGCGGATCTTGTTGACGTTGATGCCGTCGTAGCGGATCTTGCCGTCGGCGATGTCATAGAAGCGGTTGATGAGGTTGGTGATGGTCGTCTTGCCCGCGCCGGTGGCACCGACAAACGCGACCTTCTGGCCCGGCTTGGCAAACACGGACACGCCGTGCAGCACCTCGTGGTCGGGCGTGTAGCCAAAGTCGACGTTGTCCATGACCAGGTCGCCGCGCAGCGGTACGTACTCGATCTCGCCGGTTGCACGGTGCGGGTGTTTCCATGCCCACATGCCGGTGTGGTGGTCGGCCTCCTCGAGCTGCCAGGTATCGGGGTTCACCTGCGCGTTGACGAGCGTCACGTAGCCTTCGTCGGTCTCGGGCTTCTCGTCGATGAGCTCAAAGATGCGGTCGGCGCCGGCGAGACCCATGACCACGGCGTTGATCTGCTGCGAGATCTGACCGATCTGTCCGCAGAACTGCTTGGTCATGTTGAGGAACGGCACCACGACGGCGATGGACAGCGTCATGCCCGAGATGCTCAGGTTGGGCACGCCCAGCGCCAGGAAAATGCCGCCCGCCAGCGCGACCAGCACGTAGAGCAGGTTGCCCAGGTTCATAAGGATGGGCATGAGGATGTTGGCGTACATGTTGGCCTTTTGCGAGACCTCGAAGAGCTTTTCGTTGCGCTCGTCAAAATCGGCCTCGGCGGCAGACTCGTGGCAGAATGCCTTGACGACCTTCTGGCCGTTCATAACTTCCTCGATATGGCCCTCGACCACGCCGAGCTCGGTCTGCTGCGCAATAAAGAAGCGCGCGGAGTTGGAGCCGAGCAGCTTGGTCATAAAGGTCATAAAGGCGACGCCGGCAATAATCACCAGACACATCCACACGCTGTAGTACAGCATGATAAAGAACACCGTGACGATGACGATGATCGTCATGAGCAGGTTGGGCAGCGACTGGCTGATCATCTGGCGCAGCGTGTCGATGTCGTTGGTGTAGTGGCTCATGATGTCGCCGCGCTGGTGCGTGTCGAAGTATCGGATCGGTAGGTCCTGCATGCGGTTGAACATCTTCTCGCGCAGCTTTTCCAACGAGCCCTGCGTGATGATGGCCATGGTGCGGTTCCAGAACAGCGAGGACAGGATGCCGACGCCGTAGATGCAGGCGAGGGTGGTCACGAGCTGCGCGATCTTGGGCTGTGCGGCTTCCCAATCGCCCGACTGCCACGATTCGCTAATAATCTGCAGGGCGCTCTGAAGGAAGGTCGCGCCGATGGAGTTGATGACGGCGCAGAGCACCACGCCGGCGACGACGAGGGGCAAAAGCACGGGGTAGAAGCCAAAGAGCGTCTTGATGAGGCGCGACATGGTGCCGCTCTTGCGGTTGAGCGCGTGCTCGGCGGTGGTTGCCTTACTCATGTGCCTCGCCTCCTTCCTGGTTCTGGGCTTGCGTTGCGGATGCCTCGGTGTCGGCCTCGACGGCCCCTTCGCCCTCGGCAGACATCTTGTTTTGCGAGGTAAAGGTCTCGCGGTAGATCTCGCTCGTCTTGAGCAGCTCGTCATGGTTGCCGATCTGAGCGATACGGCCGCCCTCCATGACGATGATGCGGTCTGCGTCCTGCACGGAGCTGATGCGCTGGGCGATGATGAGCTTGGTCGTGTTGGGCAGATAGCTTGCCAGCCCTGCGCGGATCTTGGCATCGGTCTTGGTGTCGACGGCGCTGGTGGAGTCGTCCAGGATCAAGATCTTGGGGCGACGCAGCAGGGCGCGCGCAATGCACAGGCGCTGCTTCTGGCCGCCGGAAACATTGGAGCCGCCCTGCTCGATCCAGGTGTCGTAGCCCTTGGGGAAGCCGTCGACAAACTCATCGGCGCAGGCCAGATGTGCCGCCTCGCGGACTTCCTCGTCGGTGGCGTTCGGGTCGCCCCAGCGCAGATTCTCGGCGATGGTGCCGCTAAACAGCACGTTTTTCTGCAGCACCATGGCGACCTGGTGGCGCAGGGCGTCCAAGTCGTAGTCGCGCACATCCACGCCGCCCACGCGCACGGTGCCTTCGGTGGCGTCGTACAGGCGGGCAATGAGGTTTACAAGCGTGGACTTGGCCGAGCCGGTACCGCCGATGATGCCGATGGTCTCGCCGCTCGTAATGTGCAGGTCGATATCGTCGAGCGCCTGGCGCTTCGCATGCGCAGAATACTTAAAGCTCACGTGGTCAAAGTCGATGGAGCCGTCGGCCACCTCGAGCACGGGCTCGGCGGGATCGGCGATCGTGGACTCGGCGGCCAGCACCTCGGTAATGCGGTGCGCCGATTCGTCGGCCATAGTTACCATGACAAAGATCATCGACAGCTGCATCAGGCTCATAAGGATCTGGAAGCCATAGGTAAAGATCGAGGAGAGCTGGCCCACGTCGAACAGCGTGCCCTGGCTCGTGATGATGAGCTTGGAGCCCAGGTAGATGATGACGACGAACGCGCCGTTGACGCAGATGTTCATCATGGGGTTGTTAAAGGCCAGCAGCTTCTCGGCGCGGGTGAAGTCCATCTGGACGTCGCGTGCGGCGGTCGCGAACTTCTCCTTCTCAAAGTCTTCGCGCACATAGCTCTTGACCACGCGCATGCCGGTGACGTTTTCCTCGACGGACTCGTTAAGGGCGTCATACTTGTGGAACACACGCGAGAAGATGGGGCGCACCTTAAAGATGATAAAGAACAGCCCAAAGCCCAGCAGCGGAATGATAACCAGGTAGACCATGGCAACGCTGCCGCCCATGATAAACGCCATGGTAAAGGCGAAGATCAATACCAGCGGCGCGCGCACGGCGATACGGATGATCATCATAAAGGCCTGCTGCACGTTGTTGATATCGGTGGTCAGGCGCGTGACGAGCGAGGAGGTCGAGAACTCATCGATGTTGGCAAAGCTGAACGTCTGGATCTTGTAGAACAGGTCGTGACGCAGGTTCTTGGCGAACCCGCAGCTCGCATGGCTGCAGGTGACGCCGGCAGCGGCGCCAAAGGCAAGCGACGTCAGCGCGATGAGCACCAAAAAGCCCGCGGTGGGAAGCATCTCGGCTACGGTGGCGCCGTCTTTGATGGCGTCGATCAGGTTGGCGGTGATAAATGGAATCAGCATCTCGCAGAGCACCTCGCCAAGCACGAGCAACGGCGTGGCAACGGTGACTTTCATATAGTCGCGGATGCTGCCCATGAGGGTTTTAATCATCCAGTTCCTCCCAGGTTTTGCGGACTTTATCGAGCATTTCGGCGAGCTGCTCGCGCTCGTCGTGGGTGAGCGCGCTAAAGGCCCGTTCTCTAAAGCGGATGCGGGCCGCCTGGTCGATGCGGGCGTTTTCCCGGCCGGTTTCGGTCAGGCGAATGGTGAGTTGCCGTCGATCCTTGGGGTTACGGCTGCGCTCAATGAGGCCGTTGAGCTCGAGCTTGGACAGGATCTCGGAAAGCGACCCCGGCTTGAGGCCGAAGTGCATGCCGAGTTCCTGCTGCGACATCTCGCCGCCGGGCTGCTTGGCCAGTAGGCAGATGATGGGCGCCTTGCCGGACACGCCTCCGCCATGAAAATGCATGTAATGGCCGCAAAAGCCCAGGTTATTGAGGATGCGCTTGGCAAGCTTGTCTTCCGAGCTAACCGCTTCGGATACATCCGCCGGCTGTGACGGGTCGCCGCCGGGCTCGTGCGAACAAAGGCTAAGAGGTTCATCGCACATAAATTAGTGCTGCTCCTTTCTTTAGTTAGGTAGTGGAATTGTTTTGTGCCTAACCAATTTAGGAGCGTGAGAAATCAATGTCAAGGTACCAAACTAGTGGTTACGCGGTTTTACCAAACCGCGTAACGGCTCGACGCTGCAAACCCGCCAGAGCGGCAATCTGCCTTTCAACTTCGGCGGCATGACCAGAAGGTCAATGCCGCCTCGTTTCAAGGCACCTTGCTCACTCTGGCGGGTTTTCGCTGACTTCGCCAAAACATCGGCGTTGCCCTTGTTGGGATAGTCGTTGGGGACGTTCTTGTTTGACTAGTCGTTTAAGAACGTCCCCAACGACTAACTTAAAAACTATGCCGGATTACGGGGCTGAATGACGGATTGCCGACCATGCCGAAATTGGTAAAAAGAAAACCGCAGGTAGAAGGTTCGCTATGATTTGAAAATAAGGGGTGTGGTTGGCTCATTCAGGTTCAGCCCCGTAATCCGGCATAGTTTTGAAATGGCACTGAATAAGTGGCGGCAAATGAGCCGCAATGAAGCAAGCTAGCCCCTCGTTTCCGAAACCTTTCCGCAACAATTTGCCCTTCGTGCCGCTCGACTCCGCTCGCAACGTCCCCTGCGCTACACTTAGTTGCACTGTGGCGCCGTTGCGCCGCGCCCGATCCAAGGGGGACACTCATGAAGAACACTCAGCTATTGCTGATCAACGATATGTGCGGCTACGGCAAGGTCGCGCTTTCCGCCATGCTGCCGGTGCTGTCGCACATGGGTTACCGTATCCACAATCTGCCGACGGCACTTGTGTCCGATACGCTCAACTATCCCAAGTTCTACATCCACGACACCACGGAGTACGTGCGTCAGAGTCTTGCCATCTGGGAAGAACTCGGCTTTGAGTTCGACGCCATCTCGACCGGCTTTATCGTGACCGAGGAAGAGACGCGCATCATCTCGGACTTTTGCCACCGCCGTGCGCAAAAGGGCACCAAGGTGTTCGTCGACCCCATCATGGGCGACAACGGCAAGCTCTATGCGGGCGTGCCCGAGTCCACGATTGGCCTTATGCGGCACCTGCTGGAGTGCGCAGACTACGCGGTGCCCAACTATACCGAGGCGTGCCTGCTTGCCGATAGGCCTATTGCCGAGCAAATTACGCCCGAAGAGGCCCGCGCCCTTGTGGACGCCGTGCGCGAGCTGGGTGCCAAGTCGGTGGTCATTACGAGCACCGTGGTCAATGGCACGAACGCGGTTATCGGTTACGACCATGTAGCGGGGGAGTACTTTACGATTCCCTTTGAGCTCATTCCGGTCTATTTCCCGGGCACGGGCGATACGTTCTCGGCAGTGCTCGTCGGCCGCGTTATGGCAGGTTGGAGTCTGCAGCGCGCGACGTCCGATGCCATGCGTGTGGTGGCCGAGCTTATCGAGCGCAATGCCGACCAAGAGGACAAGTCGGCCGGTCTTCCCATCGAGGCCTGCCTGGATGTGATTGACCATGAGTAATGCTGGCGAGGGCGGCATCAGGCCTGCGGGCGAGAACAAGCCACTCGGCGCGCCGCGGGGCAAGCGTCCGCGTATCCGAGTGAGCTGCGTGGACCAGTTGGGGACGTGTCGCTGCCACCATGGTCACAAGCCGGGCGACGTCTTCGACTTCGACCGCGATCGCGGCAAGATGTGCGCCATGGCCTGTCACGTTGGCTTTCCCTATATCGACATTCTGCGCTATGGCGGAACTGTGCCCGGCAACGAGCCCGGCACGGCAAAGTTCTGCTGCCCCGAGGTCGATACGCTGAACGTCTGGCTTGCCGAGATCGTCGACGAGTAGTTGAGCGCAATGTGGCAAAGGGACAGTCCATTTGCCACATTCGCCGGTGGTGCCCCTTCTTTTTGCTTATAATCTCAAATCTCTGCATTTCATCCGATTTTAGGTTCTAAAAATTCTGCGTTTCATCGATAATTAAGCGTATAAAACTTTGCATTTCATTTGATGACACTGAGGGGGAGCCTATGCTGCGCAGGAAAATAGCGGCAGAGCTGGAGCGTTGGCTGAAGTCTTCCGAGCAAAAGGCCTTGTTCATTACGGGTTCTCGCCAGATTGGCAAAAGCTATTCGATTCGCGCATTTGGCAAAGCCAACCATGCAACCTACATCGAGCTTAACCTCATGGAAAACCGCCAGGCAAAAGATGCTCTTCTCGAGGCGCGGGATGCCGATGATTTCATCAGCAGGGTGACGCTTCTTTCGGGAAAGTCGATTGCGCCGGGCAAAACGCTCGTGTTTATCGATGAGGTCCAAGAGGCCCCCGACATCATGACGATGGCAAAGTTCCTTGTTGAGGACGGGAGGTGCCGTTGGGCGTTTTCGGGGTCAATGCTCGGGACTCAGTTCAAGGGCGTCAGGTCCTATCCCGTGGGGTATGTCCACGAGCTTAGGATGTTCCCGCTCGATTTTGAGGAGTTTTGCTGGGCAATCGGGGTGAGCGAGGGGGCTCGCCAAACGATACGTGACGCGTGTATCAGCGAGAGGCCCATTCCTGATTACATTCATGACGCGATGATGGCAAACTTCAGGACCTATACCGTTGTCGGCGGAATGCCGGAGGTCGTGCAGCGTTTCCTTGACACGCAGGGCGACCTTGCCTCTGTTCGTCAGCTACAGTCAGAGCTCAATGAACAGTACCGGCGGGATATCTCCAAGTATGCAAGCGGGCGAGCCCTTCAGGTGCAGAGCATCTACGATCAGCTCCCTATTATGCTCGAGGGCGAAAACAAGCGCTTCGTGCTCAATTCCATTGACCCCAAGGCTCACTACGAGAAGTATCAGCGAGATTTTGTATGGCTTGTCGATGCCGGCGTTGCTCTCAAAGCCGATATCGTAACCGAGCCAAAATCGCCCCTGCTCAAGACGGCACGGCCATCGCAGTTCAAGCTCTATCAATCGGATACGGGCATGTTGATGGCGCGCTACCCCGTTGGAGTCGCCCAAGCGGCGTATCTTGATAGCAAGGAGCCCAATCTGGGCGGCATTTACGAAAACGTGGTGGCCCAGCAGCTGGCTGCCCAAAATCGCCAGCTTTACTACTATCAGACAAAAAAGCGCGGTGAAGTGGACTTTGTGGTCGATGGACCGGATGGGACGGCTGTTCCGATCGAGGTTAAATCGGGCTCCTATTACCACGCGCACGCAGCGCTCGGTCATGTGCTTGATACGGCTGAATATGGCGTAAGGCTCGGGATTGTTTTCTCGAGAGGCAACGTTGAGCGCAACGGAGCAGTTCTCTATTTGCCGCTATATGCGACCTGGGCCCTTTCGGATGTTTTGGGCGACTCCTGCGCCGAGGGGATAAAGCTGGAGGTCAAGCCGGTCTAGGGCTAGTCCCTTTGTCACATTCATGAGCGTGGGTTTTCTCCCGTTTAGAGCGCACTTGAACGCTCAAAGTGGGAGAAAACCCACGCTCATTTTTCATGTGGAAGATTATCCGCGCTTGTTTCGCGCCGAAGGCGTGGCCCGCGACCTCGCTTGCCTACAGCTGCTCGAGCATGGCCGTGCAGCCGGCGAGCACATCGCGGTACGTGGCATCGAAATTGCCGGTGTACCAGGGATCGGCCACGTCGCCGGGCCGCTCGGTCCAATCGAGCAAGCGCGTAATCTTGCCGTCGGGGTCGTCGCCAAAGATGCGACGCAGGCCACGCGCGTTCTCGTCGTCCATATAGACAATGTGGTCCCAGTCGCCATACTCCGCGCGACGCACCTGGCGTGCGCGGTGGGCGACGACGGGAATCCCGACTTCGCGCAGCTTGGCAACGGTGCCGTGGTGTGGCGGGTTGCCAAGCTCCTCGGTCGAGGTCGCGGCGGAATCGATGACAAACTCCACCTCGCGCCTAGCGCGGCGCACGAGCTCGGTAAACACCGACTCGGCCATCGTCGAGCGGCAGATGTTGCCGTGGCAGACGAAGAGGATTCTATGCATCGTCCCAAACCCTTTCATATATGAGCAAAAGTGCAGATAACAGCATATATCCTACTTCGACTTCCGATACTCCGTAAAACGCGTCCTCTCATATACGAACCGGTTTTTTCATCCCGATGCGGTGTAGGAAATGGTGTAAAACCGAGCTCCGTACACCACGCATGTTTAGGCGGATAGCCGGTTCATCTCCTCGCGAGCCTCCTCGAAGCCAAGATGCGTGTACGTGTTGAGCGTCACCCCGATCTCGCTGTGGCCCATCACGTACTGGAGCACCTTGGGATTCATCCCGGCGCGAGCCTGGTTGCTGCAGAACGTATGACGGCAGACATGAGGTGTCACCTTGGGGATCTCCTCCTTGTAGATCGAGTTGAACTTGGCGACGATGCGCTGGAAGTAGTGCTCCCAATGCAAGGCGACCAAGGGCATACCGTTCTTGTCCAAGTACAGAAAGCCGCTAATACCGTCGACTTCGGGCTCGCTTTCCGGCGCGGGCCTCTGCGTGATGACCTTGCGAAAGCACTCGGCAACCTCATCGGACATCGGGACGAACCGGATGCCCTTCTCGGTCTTCGGCTCCTGGATCACGTAGCGCATGTCGCTCGTTCTCTGTAGCTGCCGCTCGACCCGAATGCGTCGCGCCCCGAAGTCGATATCGGCAATTGTCAGGCCGCAGAACTCGGATATCCTCAACCCGGTTTTGAACAGGATGAAGATGCCCTCGTAATAACGCGAGTAGTGACGGTCGGCCTTGACGAACTCAAGGAACCTGCGCTCTTGTTTCCGCGTCAGCGCTTCCCGTGTCACCGAATCGTTCACCACGACCGCGGCCAGCTCAAAGTCGAAGGGGTTCTTTCGAATCCAGTCGTTTTCGACGGCCATTCGAAAGGCGGGGCGAAGGACGCCCCGAATCGAATGGATGCTGCTGTAGCCGCGACCATCCACGGTTTGAAGACGCGCGAGCCACGCCTTGGCCTCCGCAAACGTCACCTTGTCGATGCGACGAGACCCAAAAGGGTCTTTACGCAGGACGTTGAGCACCGTTTTGTAGCCGGCGCGGGTGCTGCTCCGCACCCCGGCTCGCAGAGACGTATACGCTTCCGCAAGGCTGAGAACCGTAAGGTTGTTTCCATTGGGAACGACCTGGTTGAGCATATCGAATTCGATCTGCTTCTCTTGGGCTCGAAGCGATGTGCCCCGCTTCTTGCCCTTGGGAGCGAAGTCCTTATCGGTAAGCGTCCAGCTGTAGACAGCGTGTCTTTTGCCGTTGGAGTCGGTGTACCTGTACATGTATCTGCCGTCAGCGCGCTGGCTCTCTCCGGGCCTCAAGATGCGATTCTTGCTGTCTCTTCTTTCGGCCATGTGAGCCTCCTTTCTCTATGAAGGGAGCCTCGCAAACGATGGGCCCATTCTACCGTAGCGAGGCGGTTGAAATGCCAGGTTCCTAACCCAGCAGCGATTCGTAGAGCTGTTCGCTGTTGCGGTTTGGGGGTTGAGCGCCGCGCCCGAAGCTGGAAAACGGGTTCGGGCGCTCGGAACCCTTGACGGGCCAATAGCTACCCAGCTTTGCGTCAAAGCGTGATTCGCAAATCTCCTTCTGCTGCATCTCGACCACGAGACCCAGACGGCGCTCAAGCTGTCCGAAGCCGTCGACCACGTCATAGCTGCGCAGGGAGCGCATGCCGCCGACCTGCTCGCTGTAAAACTGCAGGGGGTCGTAGGGGCTGGTGACGATGATGAGCTCGACTGCAAGCGCCTTATCGAAATAGCGAGCGGGAGCCATGACCTCATGTTCCAGCGCATGCGGATCCGTGATGCGAAGGAGGTCGGCGTACCCGATAGACTTCGGTCGCAGCTCATCGAGGATGACGGTGTGCTGCCCCGTATATCCCTGGAAGATGTCGCGCGTGGAGCCGGACACGAAGTAGCCTGTGCCATGTTCTTCCGCATACTTCTTTGCAAGCGACGTCTTCCCTGCGCCGGGTGGGCCGAAGATCCAGATGGTGGTGATCTCCCTGCCCTCTTCGAGCATCCGCTTTCGCCATTCCGCCGCCTGCACCTGAAGCCTGCGGGCGTATACATCATCGATCTGCTTCCGCGCGCGGGCGTATTCCGAACCCGAGAGTTGCGAGATAAGCGCTTCCCTGTCGATGGAGCCGTCAAGAAGCGCGTCGAGGAGCACCTTGATGTTCGAATGACTGGTGGAGCGGATGACGTCGGCCTCGATGCTCTCCATCTCCTTGACGTAGTCGAAGTTCGCACGGACGGCATCGAGTGGGTATTGAAACTTTCCTCGTGCGCCAGCGGTCCGGTGACAGAGGTAGGAGAAGCCGTTCTTTTCCGCGGTCTTCCCCGTCCAGACTTCGATGCTCTGCGGCTTATCGCCCAAGAGCTTCGCGACGTTTGAGGGGGAGCGCGGGTTGCTGAACGACATCATCACATGGACGTGGTCTGCAACAGGCGAGCCGTTGTCCTTCATGTCATGGTCGTGGATGATGCCCGCATAGCGCCTCGGGCCGAGCCTGCTCTCGACGGCCTCGTAGAGGGAATCGACGTCGCTGAAGGGCAAATGCGATAGCTGCTGCGTATACATGAGGGTGCGGCTCTTCGGTATTGAGGTGCGCTTTGGCATTGTTCCGGCACTCCTTTCATAATCGAGGGCTTTGCGGGGTGGTTTTGGCACCTCTTATCGGGTGCCGTGGGCCATAACAAGCCCGGCCCACGGCATAAATGAATAGAAACGACTGGATGGAACAAAGAACGTGCTCCCCGCCTCGCTACGCTCGGCGGGGAGCATTGGCGGTTACGAGTAGTACAGATTCAGGAGACGGCCCATTTCCCCATACACGGGAAAGCGCATCACCGGAAAGTGAACGAAGGAAACGCGGTCGTGGATGCCGTCCGTGCTTGAGAACCAGGCGTCACCCGGGCCATACGTGCGAGCAGGCATGTCCTTCACCTTCTCGGCGTCCCACATGAGGCGGGCCTCGGGGAGCGTCGGTCTGAACAGCACCTTCGTGCTCATCGCGCTTCGGAGCATGGCGGGCAAGCCGCCGCTTTCGACAGACGCCTCCGCGATGCTGATGATCACGTAGCAACCCGCGCTCGCCCCCATCGTCACGATGCGCTTGACTAGGTTGTCGAACGTCGCAAGGCAGTAGTCTGGGTCATCCTTGGACGCACGCGGCGGGAATATCGTCCGAGCGCTGACGTACTCATCGATGAAGAGCAGGGAGACATGGAGGCCTGCGTCCCACCACTTGACGGCGTCGCCCCGTTCTCGAGCCAGCGTGTTGAGGTATGCCTGCCGCTCTGTCACGGAATCGGCGAAGTCGCGGAGAGCGTCGAGGACGGCGCGCCCGCCCCCGTCTGCGTCGAGCGTTACCACATGGGGAAGCTGCGAAAGCTCCGCCCTCTTCGGGTCGATGATCGTTACGCGGGAACCATGGTCATCGGGCCCGGCATGAAGGGCTTGGAGAAGGAGCGCGATGATGCCCGTGGTCTTCCCGCTCCTTGTCTTGCCTGCGACCAGCATGGACCCAGACGTCGAGAGATCGATGGAAGCGCCCCTTTGGACGACGAGGATGTGAGGTCTGCCGGAGCGAAGGTCTTCCACGCTATCGCAATACAAGCTTCGGTCGATGGTCACGTCCTCAACGGTGAATGTTACAGAGTTGAATGCCACGTCGATGTCCGTCTGGGTAACGGCGAGACCCTCGAAGCGGCTGGAAAGGCTCGCGCTGATGCTCGACGAGATATTCGAGATGTCTTCAACCCGTGAAGCAGCGATCCCGACAACGATCTCATATGATCCTAGTTCCGTCCTCCTGCAGCGAACGGACGGCAGTCGCTCGCCTTCCTTGAGGTGAAGCGGGTTACCCATTGAGTAGTCGAAGAGCCCCCTGCGTACCATGATCCGCATTCGCTGGGCGTCGGTCGCTTTCCAGCAGATGATAAGCGCGAGCACAGCAGTCAGGAACGCGGATGCAAGGAGAGCGGCCCCAACGTTCCGGAAAGCAGAGCTGATTTCGATGAGCGCTCTGGGATCATCAAGCAAGTTGGGAGGAATGGATTCTAGGGCAAGCGCAAGCCCCTGCGCCCCAAGTCCCGACAGGAAAAGGGCGACCCCCAGCGCCGCTAGCTGGACGCTGGGGGCCGCGAATGCGAGGCGGGGCGCGTCTTTGCTGAAGTACAGCATGCCGCACCGCCTGCCTTACCCGTTCTGGCTCTTGGTGCGAAGGACCTTGATATCCGCGCACTTGACCGAGAGCTGGTTGCGGTAATCGCCGTAGATGGTGGCGACCGCGTCCACCGGCTCGATGATGGCCTCGGTGGGAACCTCAACATCCTTTTTCACCTTGAAGGTGAGCTTCTCGAAGCGGTTGCTTACAGACTCGCCCTCCTTCTGGACGTACGCAGTGTCGTCACGGTAGATTACGACCTCGACCTTGGTCCCAAGGTGCTCGCCCGTGTTGTAGTCCTTCCACTCGGACTGACCCGTGCAAAGATAGAGCTTGCCCTTAGAAAATGCCTCGAAATCGAAAACGTTGAACTGCGAAAGCTTCTTCATGAGAAGCCTCCTTTCCATTGGAGTTGCTACATGTGCGATTAGACGTCCATTAACGCTGAGTGGAGATACCCTGCTTCATCGAAGCCGCGAACCCTGAGCTTGAGCGGGCCGATTTGAAGCTCCAAATCGTCCTGTGTGCTGCCGCTAAGGTATCGCTCAACACGGGCAGTGGTGCTCCCGAGCAGATGGCAATCCTTGCGCAGGGCATCATATGCGCCTTCTTCAAGAAGGATGGTGCCCATATCACGGATGTCGAAGTAGTAATCGATGCACTTATCCACGCAACTCACCTCCTTTCAAGTTCTTCTTTGAACCGATCGGAGGATTGGCGACGAAGGACAGATCATTCCGTCGCATTGCCTTGATTTAATCCGGGATAATCACTCTGTCAGCGCCTAGGCGCATCTCGCACCGGAAACGGTCAATGGACAATGTCTGCAGAGGAACTTACAGATTGCAATTTCCTTTGCTGCTGCCACTATACCCTAATAAAAGACCAGGTAGAAGGCATCTTTTGTCTTTTGGGAGAACGCAAGGACTTCCCCTCGTTTATGAGAAGATTCCCTCCGTCTGATTGTGAACAAAATGTGAAATGGATAAGTTGGAGAGCCCTCTATAAGGTGGCGGATTTATTTAATCGGCGCTCTTTGCCAATTAGTCGCTGTAACTCGGGACCGTATTGGATTGAATGCCTGGAGGCATCAAGGTTAAGCAACACACAATCAATCAGATGAATCGAGATGCTGTGCGCCTCTCGTTTCGTCTCAACCTTCTCTCGGAGAAGACCAGGAATCTCAAAATCCAATATCGTTCAGATCTGGCATCTCTATTGCTCTGAGCGGCAAATGATTATTTACTTGAGTTGGCTACCGCTCTTTTTGAGCATGCGCTAGACAAATCCCACACAGAGGTGTCACTCGGCGATATTGTCGACCTGGAAGACTCAAAACGTATTCCACTGAATAGTCGAGATCGAGCGCAGCGCAAAGGTCCATATCCCTATTACGGTGCGACTGCCATCATGGATTACGTGGACGATTATCTGTTTGATGGGATTCGCATACTACTAGGAGAAGATGGAACCGTTATCAGCGACGACGGCAAACCTATTCTTCAGTATGTATGGGGCAAGTACTGGGTAAACAACCATGCCCACATTCTCAAGGCTTCCTCAATCTATTCACTCGAGGCGATATACATTGCGCTCTCCAGGACAGCTATCAAACACATTGTCACCGGCGCTGTACAGATGAAGATTAGCCAGAGGAATCTGAAGAACTTGCGGCTTACAATGCCTAGCCCAGATGAGATCTACAATTTGAACGACTTGTTTGAGATGTATCGTCAAAACGTTGAAGAAAACAAAGCGCTCGAGGCGCTAAGAGACTCCATACTTCCCAAACTCATGTCCGGCGAAATAGACGTCTCGCAAGTCGAAGTGCCTATGCAGCCAAATAATCATTTTTCTCGTCCAGCTTGTAACTTCGAGAAAATGATTCCATCGCCTCCGAAGAAGGGAATTCAGATGGAATCAGCAATCAACAACATCATGAAGCGGATGAGAACAGTCCTCTCAAGTAGCCAGCTACAACGACTTGTCGGAGTACTACGAGAAGAGCTCAACCCAATGCCGAAGGACGATTCCGAGCTGCTATCCCTCTTCATCACAGCAAAGAAAGTTGAAGGTTGCTCTCCACGCACAATTTCATACTACGAAAGCACGATAGCGGCCATGTCGGCGACAGTGGCAAAGCCATACGTACTAATCGAGAGCGACGACCTGCGCCGGTACCTCAATGAATATGAGCGCAGCAGAGGGGCTAGTAAAGTCACTATAGATAACATCCGTCGCATTCTCTCAAGCTTTTTCTCTTGGCTGGAAGACGAAGATTACATTGTTAAGAGTCCTGTCAGAAGGATAAAACGGGTGAAAACAGCAACAAGAGCGAAAGAGATTCTACAGGACGAGGATTTAGAGAACATTCGCGACGCATGCTCTTCTATACGTGATCTTGCGCTGGTCGATTTGCTCGCCACCACCGGCATGCGTGTTGGGGAGCTTGTTGGGCTCAACGTAGCCGACGTCAACCTTCAAGAGCGAGAGTGCATTGTCACTGGTAAAGGGAATAAGCAGCGGCCAGTTTACTTTGATGCCAGAGCAAAACTTCATCTGCAAGCTTATCTTGATAGCAGAAAAGACGATTGTCCTGCCTTGTTTGTGTCCCTTTGCGGAAGAGCCTCGAGATTGAGCATAGGGACAGTCGAGGCACGTCTAAGAGAGCTCGGCAAACGTAGCGGAGTCGAACGCGTATACCCCCACAAGTTCCGCAGGACGCTCGCTACACACGCAATTGATAAGGGCATGCCCATTGAACAAGTGCAAAAGCTTCTCGGGCATGCGAGAATAGACACCACCATGCATTACGCGATGGTGAACCAGAACAACGTGAAAGCATCACATAGAAGGTACTTGGAATGATTTCATATCAGCTGAACGAAGTGTGCTCTCGGATAAAAAGTGGAAAAGGAATATCTGCTTCAAGGATAAAACAGACCGGCGAGTTTCCCGTTATAGGGGGAAACGGCATTCGAGGATATACAAGTACCTTCAACTTTGAAGGCGAATGTGCGGTCGTAGGAAGACAAGGAGCTGCTTGTGGCAACGTGCGCTACTTTTCGGGGAAAGCGTACATGACAGAGCACGCCGTCGTTGTTCAGGCAAATAGCAATCACAATACGAGATATCTTGCCTACCTTCTATCAATAATGAATCTTGGACGACTTTCAGCTCAATCTGCCCAGCCAGGCCTGTCAGTCAGGATGTTGGCTAGGCAGATTGTCGAACTTCCCAGTCTTTCCGTGCAGAATCGATCCGCTAAGCTATTGGGCGATCTCGATAAAAAGATTAGTCTCAACCAGCGCACAAATGATTATTTAGCGGCGTAAGGTCGACCTTCGAGACGTCGATTTCGCCAGACATGAGCTTGGGCAGAAGTACGTCACGAAGCTCGCCAAGCTTGCGCGCCTCAACCTTGAGCCCAATCATTTGATCAACAACAGGCTGCATTTGTTCAGTCAGCTTGCCCAAGACATCTGCAGGTGGGATTAACACCTCAGCTTCGGCCAATGCAGAGCGCTTGATATGGCCCATTGTCGTTGCTCGATCTTTTGCCAGGGCGATGAACTTGCGCATGTGGTATTTGGTCCACATATAGACAAACCAACTCGGATACCTCTCCGATGTCACCTTGAAAAGATGCTGATTGAGACCTGCGTCTCCACCGGCCCAGAAATCGAGCAAGAGTGTTCCCGACCAGGAGAATACGAGGTCACCGTCGTAAATACGAACAGACTCATCGATATCGCTGCGGCACCTTTCGGCATCGGATTCACAGGAGCCCTGACCAAGTTCCTTGATTTTCAGGACCGGCAAGCCTGGGTCATTGCCCTCTGGGCGGAACTTCTGCATTGCGAGACCGTTTTTATAGTTTGCAATATCAAGTAGAGTTGCTTCTTCCCAGCCATCGACATCTTCGAGCGCCTTGGTAAATAGCGCGTCGAGCAGCTTAGCTAAATAATCATTTAGACGATTGTTGAGTTCAACTTTGTCATCAAGCCGGGAAAGAACCTCTGCTACGGAGCGTTGAACCGGCATGGGTGGCAAGTCAATCTCAAGTGCCTTTATCGTCTTGGCGCTAAGGTTCTGCTGGGCTCCACCGTTTGCAAGATTGGCTAATTTGGAATAGTTGTATTGAAGCCAATAGTAGACAAATCGATAATCTGCGGCGCTCTCGTTAACTTCAAGATTGCAGCAAGCCTGGTTGGTTGTGAGCGGAATTTTAACAATAGCCGCTTTTCCGGCTGTTGCCCCATACATAGCGATAGATATCGAGTTTTTTGAAATCCATTTTGCTGAAGAGTTTGCCAGCCCAGCCTCAGTAATGTACGAATTGGTGTGGCGAATCCGATTGAAATTAATCTCGCCCGTATTGAGCCAAGGGATCTTTCCGTTCTCATAGTATTCGGCAACACCGCTTTTCGGTGTTCCTCCAGAGCAAATCTTCGTGCAGATATCCGCGATTTTGACCCTAGAGCTCATATCCGATCGCCTCCAGATTCTTCTTGATCTGCTCCTGCAGGCGGTTGGAATCTTCGAAGCACTTGGCGATCTCACCGGTCAGCCGCGCCATCTTCTCCTCGAAGGGTTCGCCGTCGTCCTCGGCATCGGGAATACCAACGTAGCGACCGGGCGTAATGATGTAGTCCTGCTTCTTGATGTCCTCGATGGAGGCAATGGCGGAGAAACCCTTCTCCTCTTCGAGCGTTCCCTTGCGGAACGCGTCGAACGCCCCGGCGACCTTGGCGATGTCCTCCTCGGTGAACTCGCGGAGCTTGCGTGACACCATGGTGCCCATGTTACGGGCGTCGATGAACAAGGTCTTTCCGGGCTGGACCTTCTTCTTGGTGATGATCCACAGGCTCACCGGGATACCCGTGCTGTAGAAGAGCTTATCGGGCATGGCGATGATGCCCTCGATCAGGTCTGCCTCAATGAGTCGTGCCCTGATCTCGCCCTCGTTGTTCGTCTGGCTGGAGAGCGAGCCGTTGGCGAGTACCATGCCCATGCGGCCGGTACGGTTGAGGTGGTGCACCATGTGCTGGACCCAAGCGAAGTTCGCGTTGCCCTCGGGCGGGACGCCATATTCCCAGCGCGGGTCCTCCTTGAGCTTGTCGCCGCCCCAGTCAGAGAGGTTGAAGGGCGGGTTGGCGAGGATGAAGTCGAACTTCTCCGTGCGGTGCAGGTCGTTGAAGAACGTGTCGGCGTTCTGCTTGCCCAGGTCCGCATCGATGCCCCTGATGGCAAGGTTCATGGTTGCCATCTTCCACGTGGTGGGGTTGCTCTCCTGGCCGTAGATCGACAGGTCGTCGATGTTGCCCTGGTGGCGCTTCACGAATTCCGCCGACTGAACGAACATGCCGCCCGAACCACAGCAGGGATCGTAGACGCGACCATGGTAGGGCTCGATGACCTCGACGAGCGTCCTGACAACGCAGGCGGGCGTGTAGAACTCGCCCGCATTCTTGCCCTCTGCCTCCGCGAACTTGGAGAGGCAGTACTCGTAGGTGCGTCCCAGGATGTCGCGCGTGTCGCCCTTCTCTGCCATCTGCACGTTGGTGAAGAGGTCCACGACCTCGCCCAGGCGGCGCTTGTCCAGCTCCTGGCGGGCGAAGTTCTTGGGGAGGATGTTCTTGAGCTTGTCGTTCTCCGCCTCGATCTGGCGCATGGCCTCGTCGATGACCTTGCCCACCTCGGGGGTGTGCGCGGCGGCGGCGATGGTTTTCCAGCGGGCGCTTTCCGGCACGAAGAAGATGTTCTCCGCCGTATACTCGTCGCGATCCTCCTCGAAGCCCTCTCCCTCGTCGACAAGCTCCTGGTGGCGCTGGTCGAACTTGTCGGAGATGTACTTGAGGAAGATGAGACCGAGCACGACGTTCTTGTACTCGGAGGCATCGATATTGCCGCGCAGCTTGTCGGCAGCGCTCCAGATCTGTTGCTCGAAGCCGATCTCGGCGGTGTTATCCTTCTTCTTGCGTGCCATACGCAGCTCCTATTCGTAGATCTTCGTGTCGGCCCAGA
Source organism: Collinsella sp. LCP21S3_A9 (assembly GCF_052118785.1). Lineage (NCBI taxonomy): Bacteria > Bacillati > Actinomycetota > Coriobacteriia > Coriobacteriales > Coriobacteriaceae > Collinsella > Collinsella sp. LCP21S3_A9. The sequence goes on from NZ_JBQKGN010000009.1 coordinate 60,121, forward strand.
GCTCGCACTGCTCCATGACCGTCTCCATGGCGTCGTCGACGCCCTCGGGCGGGTACTTGTACTTGCGCAGGAGGCGCTTGATCGCGCGGCGCATGCCCGCACGGGCGCTCTCCTTCTTCTGCCAGTCTATCGTGGCGCTCCTCTGCAGGGTCTCGGTGAGCTCCCGTGTGATGGACACGAGCTGGTCGTTGTCGTAGAAGTCCTTGACCGCCTCGGGCTTGGTTATGGCGTCGTAGAAGGCCATCTCCTCGTCGTTCAGTCCGAGCTTCTCGGCGTCGGTCCTGTCCCTCATCATGTCCTTGGCCATCTTGACGAGCTCCTCGATGACTTCGGCGTTGGTGAGCATGCCGTTGAGGTAGGAGTTGAGCGTGCCCTGGAGCATGTCGCTGAACTTCTGGGCCTTGACCACGCTCGTGCGCTGGTAGGCCCGCACGCGCTCCTTGATGAGGCGCTTCAGGCTCTCGACGGCGACGTTCTTCTCCTTCATGTTGGTGACCTCGGCGAGGAACGCCTCGTCGAAGAGGGAGATCTCGACGTCCTGGTTGTCGAAGAGGTTGAGAACCCCGTCCGCATGGACGGTCTGTTGCAGGATCTCGGTCACCTGCTTGTTGAACTCCGCGTAGGTCATGCCTCCCGAACCCCCGGATTTGCGCCCCGTGAGCCTCAGCACCTGGACGCGCAGGACCGAGAGGTACGCCGCCTCGTGCTGGTCCTCGTGCGAGACCAGGCTCTTGCACAGGCTGAGGGCCTGGTTCATGAGTTGGCACTGCTTGAGGAACTCCTCTGTGTCGTCCTGCCGCTTGAGTTCGAGCAGCCAGTCGACGCCCTCCGCGATGGCGCTCGCGAGCTCGGCCTTCTTGTCTGTGAAGATGAGCTTGCGGTAGTCGAAGCCGTACATGAGGTCGCGGCACACGTCGAGCTTCTCCAGGAACTTTGGGTAGGCCGTCGCGGCGACGTCCATGTTGCCGTAGTTTGACTGGTCGCGGTTGGTATAGTCCTTCATGGCTTGCTTGAGGGCGCGGGCGATGCCGATGTAGTCGACGACCAGACCGCCCTCCTTGCCTCGGCAGACGCGGTTCACACGGGCTATGGCCTGCATGAGGTTATAGCCCTTCATGGGCTTGAAGACGTACATGGTGGACAGACTCGGCACATCGAAGCCGGTGAGCCACATGTCCACGACGATGGCGATCTTGAGCGGGTCGTCATCGTTCTTGAAGCGCTGCTCCATGTCCTTCTTGTGCTTGGAGCCGCCGCAGACCTCGAACCACTCCTCGGGGTCCTGGTTGGACATCGTCATCACGACGCCGACCTTGTCCTTCCAGCCGGGGCGCAGCTCCATGATTCGCTTGTAGATCTTCATCGCGATGGGGCGGCTGTACGCCACGATGAGCGCCTTGCCTGCCAGCACGTCGGCGCGGTTCTCCTCGTAGTGCTCGACGATGTCTCTGCACAGAGCATCGATGGTCTCCGGAGTATCGAAGATGGCGTCCAGCCCGCCCAGGTCGTGCTTGGACTTTTGCACGGTCGCCTCGTCGGCTTGGTTGGCGAACTCGCGGTACGCGTCATCGATGCGCCCGAGCGCGTTCTCGTCGAGGTGGAGCGCCACCACGCGGCTCTCGTAGTAGACGGGCTTCGTCGACTCGTCCTCGACCGACTGGGTCATGTCATAGACGTCGATGTAGTCGCCGAATATCTCTCTGGTGTTACGGTCCTCCAGCGCGATGGGTGTGCCGGTGAACCCGATGTAGGAGGCGTTGGGAAGCGCCTTGCGTACCACGCGGGCAGCGCCCACGCTGACCTTGCCGGAGGCGTCCATCCTCTCGGTGAGGCCGTACTGGCCGCGATGGGCCTCGTCGACCATTACGATGACGTTGCTGCGGTCGCACAGGGGCTCATCGCCGTCGGTAAACTTCTGCATGGTGGTGAAGATGATGCCGTTTGCCTCGCGCCCCTCAAGCAGGTCCTTAAGGTCCTTGCGGCTCTCCGCCTGGACCGGTGTCTGGCGGAGGAACGCGGAGCAGCGCCCGAACTGGCCGTAGAGCTGGTCGTCGAGGTCGTTGCGGTCCGTGATGACCACGATGGTCGGACTGTCGAGCCTGCTCTGGAGCAGGTGTGCGAAGAAGACCATGGAGAGAGACTTGCCGGAACCCTGTGTGTGCCAGAACACGCCGATCTTACCGTCGCCCTCGACGGCCTTCGTGGCCCGCTCGATGGCCTTGCGCACGCCGAAGTACTGGTGATAGGCGGCGAGGATCTTGACAATCCTGTCGTTGGAGTCGTTGAAGCACACGAAGTTGCGGACTATGTCGAGCAGCCGCTCCTTGGGAAGCATGCCGTCGAGCATCGTCTTCCACGTCGCGGCCTTGGTCTCGGAGTAGTCCCCGTCCACGGATTTCCAGGCCACGAAGCGGTCCTCGTCCGCCGTGATGGTGCCCACCCGTGTCTCGGACATGTCACTCATGACGCAGAAGACGTTGGGGACGAACATGCCGGGGATCTGGCGCATGTACTGACGGAGCTGCTTGTAGGCGTCAGACGCATCCGTCTCCTCGCGCGATGGTGACTTGAGTTCGAACATGACGAGTGGCATGCCGTTGACGAACACGATGACGTCAGGACGCTTCTCGGAGTACTCGACGAACGTCCACTGGTTTACGACATGGAAGTCGTTGTTGCCGGGGTCGTCGAAGTCAAGCAGGCGAACGATCTCGTCCCGGTCCTGCTCGCCGTCGAAGTAGCGCACCTCGACGCCCGACTGGAGATAGTCGTTGAAGGTCTCGTTGCGCTGCTCCAACGTACCGCCCTCGACGTTCGAAATCTTGAGGATGGCCTCATCGATTGCGGCGGAGGGGAGCCCCTTGTTGATTCGCGCCAGAGCGTCGGGCAATACGTCGGGCAGGAACACATCACGGTAGTCATCTGAGGAGCGGCGGACGTCCGGCCCATAAAGATGCTCGTATCCGAGGTTGTCGACGAGGTGTTCGACGACAACCTGCTCGAACCAGTCTTCATTGATTCGCGATGAGTCGTATTCTATGTAAGCGTGCTTCATGCTGGTACCTTAGGTGGCTTCATCATGTCGTCAACGACGATTAACAGGTATTATTCTATCACCGGTCATTTTGGTGAACTGGACAGAGCCCTTGCGGCTGAAGACGGGCCGAATGGTCGATGGATTCCGTAGAAGATGAGAACTCATTAACAGCGCCATTTGATGAAGAGAGGGGCCGAGAATTCCATCTCTCGGCCCCTCTATCGTTTGCGAAACTCCCCGTGGTGTAAAACTGGAGTACGGAATCTTTCAAGCTGTCAATAAGCCCTCATTTGTCAGGCGTTCTAGCTCCTGGGGCAGATGTTGCCGTGGCAGATAAACAGTACGCGTTGCATAGGGCGATACCTTTCATATAGAAGGCTGCTAAAGAGTCGAAGCCGGGCGCATGCCAAGTTTTATTTCTTGGCCAGTTTGAAGTAGCGCTCAAATATCAATTCGAAAACGTAATAGAACATCAATCGGCTGTCGAGGTCCATGCTGCCCAAGCGGATTTCTTTTTGCACGGTGTAGATGGGGTAGTCGGCTAGTTTCGAGAGGGAATTTCGAGAAAAGCAAGTGCGTGAAGCATGACACCGAGAACAGGCACATGAGCAGCGCCAAGCTAATGTGACAAAGAGGCAGTCCCTTTGTCGCAGGCTGCGCTTGCCTGTATAGTCGCAATACAGGCGAAGATGGTCTCAGGTACATCGCGGGCGACAGGGGACCCCATGGGTGTGCACACGACAAAGATTGCAGTGGGCGAGGGCAAGTTTGCGCTCATGGCCCAGCTGACGGTGACGCCGCGAGGTATGGCGGTGTACGCCTGCTCGCCGGAGTTCGCGCACCTGGGCGCCACGGCACAGGCCATTCCGCGTCCCGAGCCCGGCCGCATCGAGGCCCATGCCGGCGAGGGTATTCTGCATCAGGCATTTCTGACGCTTCTGGTAGAGGGCCGGGGCGAAGACGCGCGCCTGCTGCTCTGTCGCCGCAGTCCGCTCAAGCGCCTGTGGGGCGGGGTGCTGGCCGATAGCTGCGCCGGCCATCCGCTTCCCGGGGAAGACGTCGCGGCCGCCACGGCGCGCCGCATTAACGAAGAGCTTGGCATTACGCGCGAGCCCGATCAGCTCGAGCACCTCGGACACGTGGTGTACCGCGAGGACCACGGCGACGGTCGCTGCGAGTGCGAATGGTGTGAGGTCTACCTTGCCCATGTTGAGCCGGGCGAGCTGCATATCAACCAAGAGGAGATTTCGGAGGTGCGCCGCGTGGCCCCGTCCGAGCTCGACGGCTACCTGCAGGGTCACCCCGAGCAGCTGGCCCCTTGGCTCCGCGAGGCCCTCGAGGCCCCCTCCATTCGCGCTGCCCTCGCGATGTGACAAAGGGGCAGTCCGTTTGTCACATTCCATGCCTTATAAACTTGCAAATTCTGCAAGTTTCTAAGGTAACATCTTATAAACTTGCAAAAAATGCAAGTTTATAAGATTTCATGTCTGGTCGGGCGCTAGGGAGACTCTATGGATATCGTTCGCCGAAGCCGTTATCTTGATCGACTCATTGCTTTTCAGGATACCGACCTCATCAAAATCGTGACGGGCATACGCCGTTGTGGCAAATCAACGTTATTGGACATGATGAGGGACTATCTGGCGCAACAGGGGGTGCCAGCCGAGCGTTTGCTGACCTTTAAGATGGAATCTCTAGAGTACGCGGGAATTACGGATTATCTGACGTTTTATCGTATGGTTCGGGAGCGCATCGACGGCATCGATCATCCCTACCTGTTCTTTGACGAGCTCCAGAATGTCGAAGGTTGGGAAAAGGCGGTCAACTCGCTCCGAGTGGATTTGCCGTGCGATATCTATGTCACGGGCTCCAATGCCTTTTTGCTATCGAGCGAGCTCGCAACGCTTATCTCGGGCCGATATGTCGAGGTCAAGATGCAGCCTCTCACGTTTGGCGAATATCTTGATTTTCGCTCGATTGATGCGGTCGCCGCTGAAGGGCTTGGTGAGAGGGTCGAACTTGTTTCCAAGACGGGCGATCGCCTTAATTCAAATACCGTGCTTGAGCAGTACATAACCTATGGCGGCATGCCGTTTCTGGCCCATGATGAGCCGAGACGTGAGCTGTGTCGCGACTATATCCGTAGCCTCTACCAGACGATCGTCGCGCGCGATATCCTGTCGCGTGTGACGCGTAGGGGTCGCGGAGCTATCACCAAGCGCGATGTTCTCGAGCGGCTCTGTGCGTATCTGGCAGACAACATCTCCAACCAAACCTCGGTCAACAAAATCGTAGGGACGCTCAACGAATCAGCGGGCGGTAAGACCAACGCATCGACGGTGTCGGCATATATTGACGCTCTGGAAGAGACGTACCTGTTTACCAAAGTAAAAAGGTATGACATCAAGGGGCGGAAGCTTCTTAAGACAGGCGGTAAATATTACATAGCTGATACGGGAATTCGCAGCTATCTTGACGGATATAGAGGTAGCGATAGCGGAAGGATGCTCGAGAACGTCATCTACAACCAGCTTGTCTTTGAAGGATACGAAGTGTTTTGCGGCCATCTACGCGCAGGGGAAATCGACTTTGTCGCAATCGGCGAGGGATCAGACCGCAAATATATCCAGGTTACCGAACGGATCGATGCCGAGGCGACGAGGGAACGCGAGCTGCGACCGCTCAAGCTAAGCACGCTAGGAAAAATTCCTGATTCGTATGAGAAGATCCTGATTGTCAGGGATGGCGACCATCCAACGGACATCGATGGCATCAGAATCGTGGGGGCAGTCGACTTCTTGTTGAGAAATAAGATTACCCGCGGCTAAACGTAAACAGATCCGTTTCGATGCGACAAAGGAGCAGTCCTTTTCGCATTCCGTGCGAGCCCTCGTGCCGTCTGGGGGTATAAGGCTAGCAAGTGTTTATTTGCGAGGCCTAAGGGGCGCCCCGTATGGATATCGATAACTTTGAATGGTGGTATAGCGAGGGCGAGGTTCCGGACGAGGAGTGGGACGAGCCCGCGCCGCATGACGTGTCGAGCGACGAGGACGAGAGCGGCGACGATGCCGTCGAGACGGACGCCGCTTCCGACTCGGCCGAACCCCTAACCTTTGAACAGGCCTGGGCCCAGGCTGAGGCCGACGAGGCAAAGGCCGACGCCACGGCCACACTGGGTGAGCCGGCCGACATGTCCATCTCGCCGGCAAGGACCCCGCAGCCGCGTCACACTATCGACCCCGACAGCACGGCATCCTTCAGCATTCTCGACGTGCCCGCGCAAGGCGCTCAGGCGCCTGCGCCCACGCATCGCCCCGATCTGGCTCGCGAGGAAGGCGCGGGCCGGCGCTCTCCGCTCGGCCCCATCCTCATCGCCTTCATGGCCGGCGTTATCGCCTGCTCGGCAATCGGCAGCGTTTGGAGCCATGTTGAGCAGCAGCGCCAAGACGCCGCCAAGGTCGAGATCTCCGTCGAACAATCGCTCAGCCGTACGCGCTCGGTGCATGTGTCGGTCGAGGTCAAGGACGGCGCGACGTGGGATACCGCGCGCGGCGACAGCCAGATGCTCATCCATATCGTAGGCCGCACGCTCAAGGGACAAGCGATCGACGAGCACCAATACGTCAATTCCGAAGGTGACGGTATCGAGCTCAAGCCCGGCGACTACGAACTTACGGTCGATGAGCCACCTGTCGCCACCGACGGCACGCGTTTTCGTGCCTCGAAAAGAATGGTTCCCGCGAGCTTTAACTCGCGGGCGCCCGATACGGTCGACACCACCTCGCAGGGCGGGTTTGACCTTTACGTGGATACCCAGTAGGCGCTCGCCGCCCATTTCCGCTATGGCTACTCAATAATCGCCTGCCGTCCCGTTCCGCCGCCAAGAGTGGGACAATAGTCCTCGACACTATTGTTTACTTTTGGAGGAAGTAGCATGTCTACCGTCACTACCATCAGGCGCGGCGGCCTCACCGCGGCCATCGATTCCATGGGCGCCCAGCTCACGAGCCTTGCCCTCAACGGCAACGAGTATCTGTGGCAGGGCGATCCCGCTTTTTGGGGCAAGCATGCGCCCATCCTGTTCCCCATTGTGGGCTCGCTGCGCAACAACACGGCGACGTCTGCGGCCGGCAGCTGCGAGATGGCGCGCCACGGCATCGCGCGTATCGTGGAGCACAAGATCGTCGAGGTGTCGGAGGACGGTTCGTCCGTCACCTACGAGATTACCGATACGCCCGAGTCGCTCAAGGCCTTCCCGTTCCACTTTAAGCTCAACATGACCTATGCCCTGACTGGCGACGCCACTCTTACGCAGACCTTTGCCGTCACCAACACCGGCGACGTGGACCTGCCGTTTTCGGTGGGCGGCCACCCCGCATTTAACGTGCCCGTTCCCGGTGCCGAGGACGAGGCGTTCGAGGATTACGAGCTGGCGTTTACCGAGGCTTGGACTAACGAGGCGCCCATCATCACACCCGATGGCCTTATGACGTTCGAGGGAAGCTACAAGGCTCCCGATAACTCGGACGTGCTGCCCATCACACACCGTAGCTTCGACAACGACGCCATTATGTTCACCGATACCCCGGGCTCCACGCTCACGCTGCGCAGTCGCAAGTCGGGCCACGGCGTCAAGATTGACTTTGAGGGCTTTAAGTACATTGGCGTGTGGTCTGCCGCCAACGACGCCCCGTTCGTGGCGCTCGAGCCTTGGACCGGACATACCACCATGGACACCGAGGACGACGTCTTCGAGCACAAGGTCAACACCATCACCTTGGCTCCCGGCGCCACCGACAAGCGCGCCTTCGAGGTTACGCTGCTCTAGAGGTTCCGCCGTTCTAACGAACGGCGGACCGGTCGACGCTGCGCGCCACCCAGAGCGACAATTTGTCATTCAAAAGGCAAGGCATGACCAGAAGGTCTATGCCTTGCCTTTTTCATGCCAACCTGTTCGCTCTGGGTGGCGCTCGCTGGCATTGCCGAATCATCGACGTCCCCAACGACTACGTCCACTCATTCCGTGCGGGTTATATGCAGGTTTGCCTGCGCACGCTATCATATATGGGTTAGACCGCAACTATGTACCCTATACGCGAAGGGATGCGCATGTATCTGAAAATCGACATGTTCTAGCTGGGCTTACCCCGCAACGGCGCCATGCGCCCCATCAATTCCGCCGATTTTCACCTTCACGCATATAAAGGAGTTCCGCCATGCGCGACAAGCTCGAAAAGATCATCAAGGCCTACGAGGAGCTCGAGAAGAAGCTTTCCGACCCGGCCGTCGCCTCCGACATCAAGGAGTTCACGCGTCTCAACAAGGAGTACGCGCACCAGTCCGACCTCATTGCCGCTGCGCGCGAGTACATCGGCGCGCTCGACGACATCGAGGCTGCCAAAGAAATGCTCCGTGACACTACCGATGCCGACGAGAAGGAGATGCTCCAGATGGACATCTCCGAGAACGAGGACAAGCTTCCCCAGCTCGAGGAAGACATCAAGTACATGCTCATCCCGAGTGACCCCAATGACGACAAGAACACCATCGTCGAGATCCGCTCCGCCGCAGGTGGCGACGAGGCGGCCATTTTCGCCGGTGACCTGTACAAGATGTACCAACGCTTCTGCGAGTCGCGTGGCTGGAAGACCACCGTGCTCGACTCCAGCCCCAGCGAGGCCGGCGGTTTTAAGTCCATCGAGTTCAAGGTCGAGGGCGACCGAGTCTACTCCGTCATGAAGTTCGAGTCCGGCGTGCACCGTGTCCAGCGCGTTCCCAAGACCGAGTCCCAGGGCCGCATCCAGACCTCCACGGCAACTGTCGCCGTGCTTCCCGAGGCCGAGGAGATCGACGTTCAGATCAACCAGTCCGACCTGCGCATCGATACCTACTGCGCCTCCGGTCCTGGCGGTCAGTGCGTTAACACCACCTACTCCGCCGTGCGCATTACCCACCTGCCCACCAATACCGTGGTGCAGTCGCAGGAGCAGCGTTCCCAGATTCAAAACCGCGAGGTCTGCATGCAGATGCTGCGTGCCCGTCTGTACGAGATGGAACTCGAGAAGCAGCAGGCCGAGCTCGGAGCCGAGCGCCAGAGCCAGATTGGCCACGGAAACCGTTCCGAGAAGATCCGTACTTACAACCAGCCCCAGGACCGCGTGACCGACCACCGTATCGGTTTCAACTCCACCTACAACGGCGTCCTTCTGGGCGACCAACTCGGTGCCGTCATCGAGGCGCTTGCCGCCGCCGAGCGTGCCGAGAAGCTGGCACAGGCCGTGTAGTAGGTTCCGCCGTTCTACCGAACGGCGGACCGGCCGACGCTGCGCGCCGCCCAGGGCGACAATTTGTCATTCAAAAGGCAAGGCATGACCAGAAGGTCTATGCCTTGCCTTTTGAATGACAAATTGTTCGCCCTGGACGTCGCTCGCTGTCCGTCCTCTACCTGCGGCGGGTAGTCATTGGGGACTTATGCTCAACCTGCGGCGCCTCAGAGGTAGTCATTGGGGACGTTCTTAAATGACTAGGTTGGGTAAATTACTTTTCGAGTTTATTTAATCTACTTTGTTGGAAATTAAGCTGCCTACCTGCTCAAAGTAATTAACAGCCTTCATCTGCAATTGAAAATATTGCTCGAAAAATCGTCCAAGAAGTCGCGGGGCCCTTTTTGGTGCGTCGCACGTCAAGTGATTTGGCAAGTTCTTGGTTAGATATTGGTCAGTTTTGGGGCAACCTTGCCAAAAGCTTGACGAATGCAAATCTAGACGTCGGCGAATGAACACTTTGAGCGAGCCCGGTGCAAAATTCTGGGCTGATTCTCGATAATCGCTTCCAATCGTCTCTCGCCGCGTGCCGCCCTCGCGTACAATCTGCTCCGACATTCGCGCGCCGCCCGGCGCTTAAGAGGGGAGGACCCATGGCAAACGAGATCTGGACCATCAGGCGTTGTCTCGAGTGGACCAAGGAGTACCTAGCCGAGCGCGGCGAAGAGCACCCCCGTCTTTCTGCCGAGTGGCTGTTGTGCGCAGCCACGGGCCTAGCGCGCATCGACTTATATATGCGTATGGACGACACGCTCGATGCAGCGCAGCTCGAGACCATGCACGCGGCGGTTGTCCGTCGCGCCAAGGGTGAGCCGCTGCAGTACATCACCGGCAGCACGCAGTTCCGCATGATCGACGTCGCGTGCGCCCCCGGCGTGCTCATTCCACGTCCCGAGACCGAGATGCTCGTCGAGGAAGTCCTCAATTATCTGGATGCCGAGGTTCTGAGCCCCGAGGCTGTCACCCGCCAGCGCGTAGAGTTGCCATGGAACGACGAGGTCGAGCAGGCGCGTAAAGCCGAAGTCGCATTGGCTGACGAACGCGCGACTGCCGAGCGCCGTGCCGCCAACCTCACGGCTGCCGATGAGGCGGCGTTGGGCGGAGACGTGCTGGGCAGCCGAGCTTATGCCGAGGAGCTGGCCGATCGTGAGGCCGAGGAAGCCGCCGCGCAGGCAGCTGAGGCCGAGACCGCGGAAGTCGCTGAGCCCGAGCTCGACGAATACGGCATTGCCATCGAAGGCGTCGAACAAGAGACGGCCCCAGTGCAGGATGCCGCCGCGTCTGTGCCTGCCGACCCCCGCATTGCCCGCGTTCTCGAGGTCGGCTGCGGCACGGGCTGCATTTCGCTCTCCCTTGCTTGGGAGCGTCGCGGCCATGTCGCCTGCACCGCTACCGATATCGAGCCGCGCGCCATCGACCTGGCCACCAAAAACCGCGATGCACTCGGGCTTACGTCCGATGAGGTCGCCTTCAGCCTCACGAACCTGGTGAGCTCTATCCCCCGCGAGGAGTGGGGCACCTTCGACGTGCTCGTTTCCAACCCGCCTTATATCCCGACTGACGTCATGCGCTCGCTGCCGCACGAGGTCAAGGACTTTGAGCCCGATTTGGCGCTCGAGGGCGGCGCCGATGGCCTTGATATCTTCCGCCGCCTGCTCAATGCGGCGCCCTATATGCTGCGCGCCGGCGGCCTGTTTGCCTGCGAGCTCTATGAGGGCGCCCTCGACGCCGCGGCCGAGCTCTGCCGCCAGGCGGGTCTTTCGGACGTACGCATCGTCCGTGACCTCACCGATCGTCCCCGCATCGTTCGAGCTATCGTCACCGAGCCCAAGCAACGTCAGTAAAGTACGAAGCGTATTGGTGGCGCGGTGGCGGGAGCGCTGCGCCGGAAATGTAAAGAGGCTTGTCACGGCTCAATTACCCCTCACTTTCACCGACTGCTATAGCCGCTCACCAAACCAACATGCGCTGTGGACAAATAGGTTAAACGTTTCGTGCGAGAATGCCCCTCAGTAAACAAACTTTCACCAGAGTGTAAGGGGCTGGCATACACATGCAGACGGTCTATCGGGTATTCGAGGGAGCGCGCGAGCCGCATCGGCTCGCCGTCGAGCGTACGGCCGAGGTGCTCGGCCGTGGCGGCCTGGCCCTGATTCCAACCGAGACCGTCTATGGCGTCGCTGTGGCAGTCAACGCCTTCTCGGACGCCGTGCCCCAAGATACAAGCGAATCTCTGCCGTGGCCGCGCGATCCGCAGGCTGCCGTCAACGGCGCCGCGGTGCCCGCGCTCGGTACCGGCTACCGTCGCATCTTTACCCTCAAGCAGCGTGAGCTCACCCAAACGGTCGCCTGGCTGGTCGATGATGCCGAGGCCCTCGACCGCTACGGCGTGGATATCCCAGAAGAGGCACGCATACTTGCCCGACGATGCTGGCCGGGCGCCCTGACTATTGTGGTCAAGGCGGCTCCCTGCGTGCCGACCTTTATGCGTGCCGCCGACGACACGGTGGCTCTTCGCGCGTCGGCATCGCCCGTGGTACAGGCGCTCATCTGCACCTGTGGCAGCCCACTTGCCTGTACGAGCGCCAATACACACGGCGCGCCCGCGCCGGCAAGCTTTGCCGACGTTGAAGACCGCATTCTAGAAGGGGTCGACGTGGCCGTCGACGCGGGCGAGACGCCGTGCCGCGACGCTTCGACCATCGTGTCGTTCCAGCACGGCGGGCTCCAGATCCTGCGCCAAGGCGCACTTCCCGCGTCAGAGATTGAGCGGGTCCTGTCCGACCCGATGCAACAGAAAGGTGTAAGCGATGTCGTTGAATCTGGGCAGTCTGGGCATGGAAGATGCCTCGTTTGACTTTGGCGGTTCCTACATCATGGCGCTCGACTGCGGCACCACCTCGGTACTTGCGACCATCGTCGACGAGTACGGCTGCATCGTCGCCCAAGCGCGCCGCAGCGTCAAAACCAGCTTCCCGCGTCCCGGCTGGGTGGAGCAAGACCCCATGGCGGTCCTTGCCAGCCAGATTGCGGTCATGATGGAGGTTCAGTTTAAGAGCGGGATTCATTCCGATCGCATCGCCGCCATCGGTATCTCCAATCAGCGTGAGACCACGGTGGTCTGGGACCGCGTGAGCGGCCAGCCCATCTATAACGCCATCGTATGGCAGTGCCGTCGCACCGCGTCTCTGATCGATAATTTGGTTGAGCAGGGCGCAGAAGAGCTGGTGCGCTCCCGCACGGGGCTTACGCTCGACCCGTATTTCTCGGCCTCCAAGGTGCAGTGGATTCTCGACAACGTCGACGGCGCACGCGAGAGCGCGGCGGCGGGCGACCTCATGTTCGGCACCATCGACACCTGGCTCATCTACAACCTCACCGGCAGCCAGGTCTTTGCCACCGACTACACCAATGCCAGCCGCACGGCACTCTTTAATATCCATACGCTCGATTGGGACGACGACCTGCTGGCGCTCTTTGACGTTCCACGTTCCATGATGCCCGAGGTTCGCTGGAGCTCGGGCGACTACGGCCGCGTCGCGAGCGACATCATGACCAACATGCCACCCATCATGGGCGTGGCGGGCGACCAGCAGGCGTCGCTGTTCGGCCACTGCTGTTTCCATCCCGGCCAGACCAAAAACACCTATGGCACTGGTTGCTTTATGCTCATGAACACCGGCGACGAGGTCGTCGAATCCAAGAACGGTCTGGTCTCCACCATCGGTATCGCCGCGGACGGCAAGATCAGCTATGCACTCGAGGGTTCCATCTTTGCTGCCGGCTCCACCATGAACTGGCTTCGCAACAACATGGGCATCATCTCGAGCGTGAGCGAGTCTGCACAACTCGCCGCTTCGATTAACGACAACGAGGGCTGCTACTTCGTTCCCGCCTTTGCGGGTTTGGGCGCCCCCTGGTGGGACCCGCGTGCCCGCGGTATCGTGTGCGGTCTGACCGGCGCCTCGAGCCGTGCGACCATCGTACGTGCCGCCTGCGAATCCATGGCATATCAGAGCTACGACGTGCTGCGCGCCATGGAACAGGACGTGGGGCTTTCGATCGAACGCCTGTCTGTCGATGGCGGCGCGTCGCGCAACGAGTTCATCATGCAATTCCAGGCCGACCTGCTGGATATCCCCGTGCTGCAATGCGAGACGGTGGAGACCACGGCAATCGGTGCCGCGTACTTGGCGGGCCTTGCCGTCGGCTATTGGGAAGACCTGGAAGAGCTGGAGCAAAATGCCCAGATCGTTAGGACCTTCCTTCCCCACATGTCCGCCGAGCGCCGCGAGCAAAACCTTGCGGGCTGGCGCGATGCGGTCAAGCGCTCGCTCAGTACCGCACAGTAGGGCTGCGACGGGCCACTCGATACAGCAAACCGCTAAACTTGTGTATGGCGCGCGGCGGCAACATCGCTGCGCGCCATGCCAGCAAGGTCGTTTTACGGCCGCAACGAAAGGGGCAATCAACTCATGACCGTTACCTACGATGCGTCCCGTGTGACGCTTGTCGATCATCCGCTCGTCCAGCACAAGCTGTCGATCCTGCGCGACAAAAACACCGGCACCAATCAGTTCCGCCAGCTCGTGCGCGAACTCGCGCTTTTTGACGGCTACGAGGCCATGCGCGATCTGCCTATGGAAGACGTCGAGGTCGAGACCCCCATCACTACCGCCACGTTCAAACAGCTCGCCGGCAAGAAACTCGCCATCGTGCCCATCCTGCGTGCGGGCCTTGGCATGGTTGACGGCATCCTCGACCTGGTGCCCTCCGCTCGCGTGGGCCACATCGGTATGGAGCGCGACGAGGTTACCCACGAACCGCATGAGTATTACTGCAAGATGCCCAAGGATATCGACCAGCGCATCTGCCTGGTTGTCGACCCCATGCTCGCCACGGGCGGTTCGGCCGAGATGGCCATCAGCTACCTGCGCGAGCGCGGTGTCAAGGACATCCGCATGCTGTGCATCGTCGCGGCCCCCGAGGGCCTCAAGTCGCTGACCGAGAAGGACCCAGATGTGCATATCTATACCTGCGCCATCGACGACCATCTCAACGAGGCCGCCTACATCGTTCCCGGCCTCGGCGACGCCGGCGACCGCATCTACGGCACGCTCTAGTCGCCAGGCATGGGCAGCTGCACGTGCTCATTCGTGCATGATTGGTGCGTGCGGGTGTACGAGTGACGCCTGCACGCATATTTATGAGTGTCGTCGCAGCCACCGAGGGCCCAAAACGCGCTATACCGTAGGTACGGTATAAAGAGTGTCTTAAGAAAATGTACAGTTGTGTATTAACTTACGTTTTCCCACTTGTCATCGCGTGTTCGGTTCGTACAATAGTCAACAACGCTGTCGTGCTGCGCTTACGCGGGTGCGGCGGCGTTTGTCAAGTACGCTCGTCGGCCATCGCGACCCATTCGTCCTCAGTGCTCGGCCTTTTGTCCGTTTGACACCCCAAGGGGCTAAAGACGCGATTAAGGTTGGGTAACAGTGCATTGATTTTGCAATCACGCGCCCTAAAATACTAGGACGATGTGAGCGGGGTATGGCTCCATGTGGGCTATATGTCGCGAGAAGGGAACGCACATGCCGGTTGAGCTGGCAGGCCACGTGCCGTTCATCGCAACGGGATTCGTCGTCGGTCTTGTTGCATTTTTGCCGTTGTACCTTGCGCTTGCTCCGGTGCTGGCGCATCGACGCGATGCCAACATGACGGTAGGCATGTTGGGTACCATAGTGTCGTTTGCGGTGCTCTTTATGGGCGTCGTAATTGTGCACCTGGTAGCCCCCGTGGCGCTCATCGCCTTTTTGTGCGGCGAGCTCGCCGGGTTTTTGATTTGTTGGATCGTGATCGCCTGCATGGTGATTATGAAGGATTAAAGGCGTTGCCCCACCTTGGTGCGGGCAAACAGGGAAGGTGGAATCTTGGACGCATTTGCCAAGTTACCCAGCGCGATCGCCGAGCTCGTCGCTGAGTTCTCCTCGGCTCCGGTCGTGGGTGACCTTAACGCGGGCCTGACGCAGTACTCGTTCTGGCTGCTTATCGCCGCTGTCGTCATGTTCGTGGTCTTTTTCGCGTTTACTAAGAAGCAGAAGGTTGTCCCCGAGGGCTTCTTCGTTAACGGCGTCGAGTGGGTCATCGAGTACGTGCAGGACGATATCGCCAAGGGTGTCGTTGGCGACAACTGGAAGAAGCACTTCCCGTTTTTGGCCTCGCTGTTCTTCTTTATCCTGATCAACAACTTTATCGGCCTCATCCCCGGCATGAAGCCCGGCACCGGTGCCATCGGCTGTACCGCCGCCCTCGCACTCGTGTCGTTTGTGTACTTCATCTATTTTGGTATCAAGAAGCACGGCTTCTTTGGGTACTTCAAGAGCCTCGCCCCTGCGGGCGTCGCCTTCCCCATGAACGTCTTCGTGTGGGTCATCGAGCTCTTCTCGCTGTGCCTGCGCCTGGTCACGCTCGCCGTCCGTCTGTTCTGCAACATGTTCGCCGGCCACATCGTCATGGGCTCGTTCGCCATCATGGCCACACTCTTTGCCCAGCCGATGCTGGAGCACTTTACGGCCATGAACGCCGTGGGCGCCCTGCCCAGCGTGGCG
Source organism: Collinsella sp. LCP21S3_A9 (assembly GCF_052118785.1). Classification (NCBI taxonomy): domain Bacteria; kingdom Bacillati; phylum Actinomycetota; class Coriobacteriia; order Coriobacteriales; family Coriobacteriaceae; genus Collinsella; species Collinsella sp. LCP21S3_A9. The sequence continues at coordinate 76,089 of NZ_JBQKGN010000009.1, forward strand.
TGGGTTTTGATTCTTTTGGTAATCTACGCCGTCGAGCTGATCGTTGCCTTTGTTCAGGCATACGTTTTTACGGTCCTCGAGGCCGTGTACATTCAGATCGCAGAGGCTGACGCCCACTAGCGGTCGCATTTATTTGGTGTTCGGAGGCGCGGCACCCGCGTGCGCCTCTACAACATAGGTATTTATCCTGCGCACACGCGCACGACAAAGGAGGAATCGTGGGAGTTATCGGATATGGTCTCGGCGTTATCGGTGCCGGTCTCGCAATTGGTCTTGCAGCACTCGGTGCTACGGGCGCTATGGCTCGTCAGCCTGAGGTCCAGGGCCGTGCCTTCACCGTCTTCATTCTTGCATCTGCATTCACCGAGGCTCTGGGCCTGATCGGCTTCGTCGTTACGCTGATTTCGTAATTGAGCACGAAGGTAGTCGCCATGAAGCATTTCAACCACGCGAAAGTCGCTGCTGCGCTGACGGGCGCCATGCTCGCCATGCCGGTGTCGGCATTCGCCGAGGAGTCTGAGAACAAGGCCGAGATCCTCGTCCCCAAGATGGCGGAATTCGTCCCTGCACTCATTGCCTTCCTCATCATCTTCATCGTTTTGGCCAAGTTTGCCTGGCCGCAGATTCTGCAGACGATGGAAGAGCGCGGCAAGCGCATCAAGGACAGCCTCGATGAGGCTGAGACCACCAAGCGCAAGGCCATCGAGGCCCGCAAGGAGTCCGACGCCCTCCTCACCGACGCCCGCCGTCAGGCTGCCGACATCGTGACCGCCGCCCGTCAGGACGCCGAGTCCGAGCGCGCCCGCATTATCGCCAAGGCTCACGAGGAGGCCGAGGACATCATTGCCAAGGCCCACGCCAACGCCGAGGACGAGCGCAACTCCATCTATGCCGCCGCTGCCGGCTCCATCGCCGATCTTTCCGTCTCCGTTGCGACCAAGATTGTCGGCGAGGCCCTCGAGAACGACGACGAGCAGCGTCGTCTGATCGAGCGCTACATCAAGGAAGCAGGTAGCCTGAATGCCTAACAGCCGCATGGAGAACAGGGTTCTCGAGACCTATGCACGTACCCTCCTAGAGGCCGCTAAGGCCGAGGGCCGTGTGTTCCGCGATCTTCACGAGCTTGAGGTCATCGCGAACGCCAGCCCCGAGGTGCTTGCTGTCCTCGGTACCGTGTTCGAGCGCGGCCAGCTCGATCTTCTGCCGCAGATTGCATCGGCTTATCGGATGGTAACCGCGACCGACGAGGACGTCGTAGGCGTCACCGTCACCACGGCTGTCCCGCTCGATGACGAGCTGCGCCGCACGATTACCGAGAAATGCGAGGCCGATCTAAAGCGCAAGGTGTTCCTGATCGAGAAGGTCGATCCGTCCATCATCGGCGGTCTGATTCTCGAGGCCCGCGGCCAGCGTCGCGACGTTACCGTCAAGACCCAGCTGCGCGCAGCGCGTGAGGCCCTCGGTTCCACGATTTTGAATAACGGAGGTGAAGCCTAGTTATGTCCGATACCCTCAATGCCGAAAGCATCGCCCGCGCCCTGCAGGCGAAGCTCGATGGCCTGGCGGCTACCGTCGACACGCAAGAGGTTTCCCATGTTGACGAGGTTGGCGACGGCATCGCGCGCGTCTCGGGACTGCGCAACGCCATGGCCGGCGAGCTCTTGGAGTTCAAGAGCTCCGAGACCGGCGAGACCGTCTACGGCCTTGCCCAGAACCTCGACCGCGATGAGGTCGGTGCTGTTCTGTTCGGCGCCGTCAACGTCATCAAGGAAGGCGACGAGTGCCGTACCACCGGTCGCGTCATGGATATTCCCGTGAGCCGCGCCATGCTCGGTCGCGTCGTCAACCCGCTGGGCCAGCCCATCGACGGCCTGGGCGATATCGTCGCCACGCACCGTCGCCCCATCGAGTTCAAGGCCCCCGGCGTTATCGACCGCACCCCGGTCTGCGAGCCGGTTCAGACTGGTCTGCTCGCTATCGACTCCATGGTTCCTATCGGCCGTGGCCAGCGTGAGCTCATCATCGGCGACCGTAAGACCGGCAAGACCGCCATCGCGATCGATGCCATCCTCAACCAGCGCGGTAAGGACATGGTCTGCATCTACGTCGCTATCGGCCAGAAGGCCTCTACGGTTGCCAACATCCGTGAGACCCTCGCCCAGCACGGCGCACTCGACTACACCATCATCGTCTCGGCTACCGCTGCCGACTCGGCCCCTATGCAGTACATCGCCCCTATGGCCGGTGCCGCTATCGGCGAGTTCTTTATGTACAACGGCGAGAACGGCGAGCCCGCCAGCGAGACCAACCCCGGCGGCCATGTGCTCGTCATCTACGATGACCTGTCCAAGCAGGCTGTGGCCTACCGTCAGATGTCGCTGACGCTGCATCGTCCGCCCGGACGCGAGGCCTATCCTGGCGACATCTTCTACCTGCACTCTCGCCTGCTCGAGCGTGCCGTCAAGATGTCCAAGAAGAACGGCTACGGCTCCATGACGGCCCTGCCGGTCATCGAGACCCAGGACGGCGACGTTTCGGCCTACATTCCGACCAACGTCATTTCCATTACCGATGGTCAGATCTACCTGCAGTCCGAGCTCTTCTTCCAGGGCCAGCGCCCGGCAGTCGACGTCGGCATCTCGGTGTCGCGCGTCGGTGGCTCCGCTCAGACCAAGGCCATGAAGCAGGTCGCCGGCAACCTCCGTCTGGACCTTGCCGCCTACCGTGAGCTCGCCGGTTTTACCCAGTTCGGTTCCGACCTGGATGCAGCCACCCAAAAGCAGCTTACCCACGGTGCGCACATGACCGAGCTTCTTAAGCAGGCGCGCTTTAAGCCGTTCGACGTCGCCGAGCAGATCGTTACGCTGTTCGCCGGCAACGAGGGCTTTATCGACGACCTGCCCCTTTCCGAGGTGCTGCCGTTCCGCGCCGAGCTGCTCGAGTACATGAATGCTGGCTTTGGCGGCTTGCTGCAGAAGGTCCGTACCAACAAGATCGACGGCGAGACCAAAGAGCAGCTGCTTCAGGCCATCACCGATTTCAAGAACGAGTACGCCTCCAAGCATGCCTCCACCGCGAGCGCAGCTGAGGGCGCAGAGGAGAACTAAGCTCTATGGCTAACCTTCGCGACATTAAGAAGCGAATCTCCTCGGTCACGAGCACCAAGCAGATCACGCGCACGATGGAGATGGTATCTACGGCCAAGATCCGTCGCGCGCTCGATCGAGCCACGCAGGCTGAGCCCTACAAGAAGGCGCTCACCGACGTCATGCACACCGTTGCGAGCGATACAGAGACTGCCGGCGACAACCCCATGCTCAAGACGCATGAGGAGTTCAAGCGCGGTCTGATCATCGCGATCACGTCCGATCGCGGTCTGGCGGGCGGCTTCAACGTCAACGTTGAGCGCACCTGCGAGAAAATCGCTCGCGAATGGGCACATGATGGCGCCGAGTGCGAGATCATCGCATGCGGTCGCAAGGCGAGCGAGTATTTCCGCAGCCGTGCCAACACGGTCATGCACTTCGAGGGTTCCTCGGCCGACCCGAGCCTCGAGGATGCCCGCATGATCGCGAGCTATATCTGCGACGAGTACTCCAAGGGTCAGCTCGACCGCGTCGAGATCGTGTACCATCACGCTCGCAACCGCGTCGATCAGGTTCTTCGTACCGAGCATTTGCTTCCGCTCGACCCCGAGATGATCGCCATGGCACATGGCCCGCGCAAGAACGCAGACGAGGGCCCCGAGCGCGTCTCGTCCTCGTTCAAGTTCGTGCCGAGCGCCCAGCATGTGTTGGCTGAGCTGGTCCCCAGCTACATCCTGACCGTCATTCACCAGGCGCTGATCGATTCGGCCGCCGCCGAGCAGGGTGCGCGCCGTAAGGCCATGCACTCCGCCACGGAGAACGCGTCGTCGATCATCTCGACTCTTACCCGTACGTATAACCGCGTGCGTCAGGCTTCCATTACCACGGAGATCAACGAGATCGTGGGCGGAGCCGCAGCATTGGAGGAACACTAATGGCAGATACCACCGTTAAAGCGGCGGTCGAGGAGGCCACGGCACGTCAGACGGCCGGTGAGGGGCGTATCGTCCGTATCATCGGCGCAGTTGTCGACGTTAAGTTCGATGGCGCTGTCCCCTCGATCTACAACGCGCTCACGGTCGAGGCCGATACGCCGATGGGTCACATCAGCACCATCCTGGAGGTTGAGTCTCAGCTTCCCGGCGGTGTCGTTCGTACCGTCGCCATGACGTCGACCGACGGCTTGCAGCGCGGCGTCGTCGCGGTCGACACCGGCGCACCCATGAAGATGCCCGTCGGCCCCGAGACCCTCGGCCGCATTTGGAATGTTATGGGCCAGCCTGTCGATGGCAAGCCCATGCCCCAGATCGATGAGTTTTATCCCATCCATCACCCGGCACCTCATTTCGACGAGCTCACTACCAAGACCGAGATTTTCGAGACCGGCATTAAGGCCGTCGACCTGCTCGAGCCCTACATCCGTGGCGGCAAGACGGGTCTGTTTGGCGGTGCCGGCGTCGGCAAGACCGTTCTGATTCAGGAGCTCATCAACAACCTCGCCCAGGAGCATGGCGGCACCTCGGTGTTCACCGGCGTTGGCGAGCGTACCCGTGAGGGTACCGACCTGTTCCTCGAGATGAGCGAGTCTGGCGTTATCGATAAGACCTGCTTGGTCTACGGTCAGATGAACGAGCCGCCTGGAGCGCGTCTGCGCATTGGTCTGGCCGGCCTCACCACCGCTGAGTACTTCCGCGATCGTGGCCAGGACGTCCTGCTGTTCATCGATAACATTTTCCGCTTCTCCCAGGCCGGTTCCGAGGTTTCCGCCCTTCTGGGCCGTATGCCGTCCGCTGTTGGCTACCAGCCCACGCTGGCTACCGAGATGGGCGACCTCCAGGAGCGCATTACCTCGACCAAGACGGGTTCCATCACCTCCGTTCAGGCTGTCTACGTCCCTGCAGACGACCTGACCGACCCGGCTCCCGCCACGACGTTTACACACCTCGACGCCACGACCGTTCTTTCGCGTTCCATCGCCGAGCTCGGTCTGTATCCCGCAATCGACCCCTTGGCTTCCTCTTCCGACGCCCTGGATCCCTCGATTGTCGGCGAGGAGCACTATCGTGTGGCCGTCGCAGTCCAAGAGCTGCTCCAGGAGTACTCCGACCTGCAGGACATCATCGCCATTCTGGGTATGGACGAGCTTTCCGAGGAGCAGCGCCTTACGGTCAACCGTGCCCGTAAGCTCCAGCAGTTCCTGTCTCAGTCCTTCCACGTCGCCGAGCAGTTCACCGGCAACCCCGGTGTCTACATCCGTGTCGAGGACACGGTCCGCTCGTTTGCCGCCATTGTCGACGGCGAGTGCGACGACCTGCCCGAGCAGGCGTTCCGTTATGCGTCCACGATTGACGACGTGCGCGAGCGCGCCGCCAAGATGGAGGAGAAGTAGTGGCTATGCAAATCCGCATCGTGTGTCCGGAGAGCTGCGCCTATGAAGGTGAGGCGGCATTTGTCGCCCTGCCTTCCACGGACGGCGAGTTCGGCATTCTTCCGCGTCACGCTAGCGAGATCTGCACGATCGATCGCGGCTACGTTCGCGTTTGTGATAAGCAAATGGGCACCGTCGACCACACGTTTGCTGTGGACGGCGGCTATGCCCAGGTTGCGGACGATGTCGTGATTATCCTCGCCGAGCGCGCTTGCGATTTGGCGACCGTCGATGCCGACAAGCTTAAAGCTGATATTCAAGGTTTTGAAGAGAAGCTGGGTAATTTGTCGGAGGATGATGCACGCCGCGCCTACCTCTATAATGAAATCGCATGGTGTAAGCTCATGCTTGCCCAATAGTCAAACGATTTGGCGTTCGACCATTTGCGAACACATCATGCCCGGGATGGCCCAGCCATCCCGGGCATGCTTTTTGAAAGGGTAGACCTTGGATATTATCCGTGTTGAAGGTGGCCACACCATCGGAGGCTCCGTGCCCGTTTCGGGTGCAAAGAACTCTGCACTCAAACTCATGGCGGCAACGCTTCTGGCACCGGGGAAGACGACGCTGCAGAACGTGCCCGATATCTCGGATGTCCATGTTATGGGCAAGGTGCTCAAGGGTATGGGCGCCAAGATTGACGTTCTCGATGAGCATACGCTCGAGATCGACACTTCTCAGGTTGATTCCTGGGAGGCTCCCTACGAGCTTGTCGCCAAGATGCGCGCCTCCACGGCCGTGATGGGTCCCCTGCTGGGCCGTTTCCATCGTGCCAAGATTGCCATGCCGGGTGGCTGCAATCTGGGTGCCCGTAAGATCGACATGCACATCTTGGGTCTTGAGGCGCTGGGCGTAGAATTCGACACTGCACACGGTTACATCAATGCCAACGCTCCTCAGGGGTTGCGTGGTACCACGGTTACGCTTGAATTTGCCAGCGTCGGCGCTACCGAGAACCTCATCATGGCGGCCGTGCGCGCACAAGGCACTACGGTTATCGATAATGCGGCTCGCGAGCCCGAGATCGTCGACCTTGCCAACATGCTCAACGAGATGGGCGCCAAGATTGTTGGCGCCGGCACGCCCGTCGTGACCATCGAAGGTGTGGACGAGTTGCATCCCGTTACCCATCGCGTGGTGGGCGACCGCATCGAGGCCGGCACCTTTATCGTTGCCGGTGCCCTGATGGCCGATGACCGCGGAGTCGACGTTACGGGCTTTTGCCCCATTCACTTGGGCATGGTGCTCAAGAAGATGGAGCTCATGGGTGTCGAGTGTGAGCGAATCGAGAATGGCGTTCACGTGAGTCGTGTCGAGCGCATCAGGCCGGTCGATATTCAGACACTTCCGTTCCCGGGCTTCCCGACGGACATGCAGGCACAGATCATGGTGCTTTCCGCTCTTGCTGATGGCAGCTCTGTGATTACCGAGAATATCTTCGAGAACCGCTTCATGTTCGCGTCGGAGTTGGTCCGTATGGGCGCGGATATCCGCATCGAAAGCCATCACGCCATGATTCATGGCGTCAAGGGGTTCTCGGGTGCACAGGTTACCTCGCCTGATCTGCGCGGCGGCGCCGCGCTCGTCGTTGCTGGCCTTATCGCCGACGGCGTTACCGAGGTCTCGGCCATCCATCACATCAAACGTGGCTATGAGCAGTTTGTCGAAAAACTGCAGGCACTTGGTGCAAACGTCGAGCACGCCACTGTTCCCGATCCCGTCATCTACTAATGCAGGTTGCCTATGTTTAATAATAAGAAGCCCTTAGCGGATACTCGAAGACCTTCAACCGGCGCACAGGCCAAGATCTACAGTCGCGATAATGTTGCACGCTACTCCGAGCGCGCTCGTCAGCGCCGCCGCGGCCAGACAATCCGTCGCGTTGCGCTTATCGCCGTGCTTGGCGTGCTGTTGAGCGCTACGACTGCCGCCGGGCTGTGGTTCGCCAACATTATGGGCAAGCTTGGCGATTCCAATGTCATTACCGACAATCTGCGCCATATCTTGGTGGATACCAATGAGGCCAAGGATCCGTTCTACGTGCTTCTTTTGGGTACCGATGGTCGTCCGGGCGAGGACACGTATCGCGCCGATTCAATTATCTTGGCGCGCATCGACCCTACGCAAAAGCAGGCTACGCTTATATCCATTCCACGTGATACCAAGGTTGTCTATAACGGCGAAACCATGAAGGTCAACGCCTGCCATACCTATGGCGGTGCCGAGGCCATGGTTCAAGCGGTCAATGAGCTGTGCGGCGTGCAGATTTCCCACTATGCCGAGGTTAGCTTTGACGGTATGCAATCATTGATTGACTCTGTGGGCGGTATCGACATCAACGCCACCGATGATGTCGATGACCCCGAGCATCTGGACATTAAGATTACGGCAGGCCAGCAGCACATGGACGGTGCTACCGCGCTCACCTATGCCCGTTGCCGCTATACCTATGCCGACGGCGACTATACGCGCATGCGTCACCAACGCCAGGTGCTTGGTGCCCTTGCCAACCAGATTCTCAACAACTTTGATGCTACGAAGGTCTTCGACCTGGTTAATTCGCTGTCCGATATGCTTGTGACCGATATGAGCGTTCAGGACATCGTGTCTACGGTCAATGCTATGCGCGGCATGGATGTCGATGGCATCTATTCGGCGAATCTGCCTTCCTACGCAGATGAAACCACCATGATCGACGGCCAGAGCTATGTCTTTGTCTACGAGGACGAGCTTAAGGAGATGATGGCGCGCGTCGATGCCGGCAAGGATCCTAAGGGACCAAACACCATGGGCCTATCCGACGGAACCAGCTCCACAATCGGTGATTTGAGCAACCATACTTCTGACGATTACGCCTACGGTACGGCCGGTTCGTCGGAAAGCTCGGACGATTCGAGCTATTCGGACGATTCGAGCTATTCGGACGATTCGGATTACAGCTCATATTATTACGAGGAGCCCACTGGCGACGGCAACGGTTACGAAGCCAACTACTAGGGTTGCGCGGGCTTGCCAGTCCGCGCAACGGCTCGACGTTGCGCGCCGCCCAGAGCGACAATTTGTCATTCAAAAGGCAGGGCATGACCAGAATCAATGTCCTGCCTTTTTCATGCCAACTTGTTCGCCCTGGACGTCGCTCGCTGACGTTGATTCAACCAGCGATGCCGACTACTCCCCTTGCACCAAAAAATCGCCCCGTTCTCGGTTTTGAGGACGGGGCGATTTTGCTTACCTAGATTATTCGAGTTCCTTATGCGAAGCGGGCGACGAGCTCCTGCAAGACGTCGGTCATTTTGACAAGCGAGCTGACCGGAACAAACTCATTGACGCCGTGGTAGCAGTAGCCGCCCGTCGAAAGGTTGGGACAGGGCAGGCCGCGGAACGACAGCTGTGCACCGTCGGTGCCGCCGCGAATCGGCAGCACCTGGGGCTCAACATCGCAGGCAAGGAAGGATTCCTTAGCGACATCGATCAGCTCTGGGTAGTCGCGGACAATCTCGGCCATGTTACGGTACTGGTGCTTGATCTCGACCGTTACGCGCTCCTCGCCCAGACGCTGGTTGAGCAGCGCGGCGGCAGCATCCATCAGATCGAGCTTCTGCTGGAACTTGGCGGCATCGTGATCACGGACGATATAGCGCGCCGTGGCATGGTCGACTGTGGCAGAAACGCCCTCGAGGTGATAGAAGCCCTCGTAGCCCTCGGTGTATTCCGGACGCTGCACGTAGGGAAGCAGGGCATTGAAGTCGCAGAACAGATTGCCCGCGTTAACCATGCGGCCCTTGGCGTCGCCGGGGTGAATGGACTGGCCCTCAAAGCTAACGGTAGCCTCGGCGGCGTTGAAGCACTCCCACTCAAGCTCGCCAACCGGACCGCCGTCGACTGTGTAGGCATACTTACAGCCAAAGTCCTCGATATCCAACAGCTCGGCACCGTGGCCGATTTCCTCGTCCGGGCAGAAACAAATACCAAGCGTGGGGTGGGGCAGGCTGGGGTCCTGTGCAATGCGTGCGACGAGCGCCATAATCTCGGCGACACCGGCCTTATCGTCGGCGCCCAGCAGCGTGGTGCCGTCGGTGCAAACCAGGTCCTCGCCCAAAAGGTTGTTGAGGGCGGGGAGCTTGGCGGTGCTCATGGATACGGGCTTGCCGTCGACGATGCCGCAAACCAGGTCGCCGCCCTCGTAGTGCACGATGTGCGGCGCTACGCCGGCGCCCGGTGCGACCTCGGTGGTGTCGAGGTGCGCGATCAGGCCCAAGGCGGGCTTATTCTCGGAGCCGGCGCTCGCGGGAATGTGAGCGCAGACATAGGCGTTTTCGGTTACATGGGCATCGGTTGCACCAAGCTCGCGCAATTCCTCGGCAAGCACATTGGCAAGATCAAACTGGACGGTGCTCGACGGCACCTGGTCACAGTTGGCATCCTCGGACTGTGTGTTGATCTGGACGTAGCGCAAGAAACGCTCGAGTACGTCGGGGTTCGTGGTGGTGTTTTCCATAGAGACCGCTCCAATCTTGGTTGTCGTGTGCATCAAGAACTCTAGCACGGTATGCCGCGGCATACCGCGACGCTTGGATGGGGTAGAATCAGCCATTGAATGCAGAAGGGACGGATGTTCATGGATACGACAAATAGCTCGCGCGAGCTACATCTAACGGTGGCGAACGAAGACTACTTGGAGTGCATGGTTCGCATCGAGCGCGAGGATGGGGAGACTAATGGCGTGCGGTCGGTCGATATCGCACAGCGCCTTGGCGTTTCGAAGGCATCGGTCAACAAGGCGGTTTCGGCTCTCAAGGCATCCGAACTTGTCGAGCAGTCTCACTACGGCAAGGTTATCCTGACCAACCGTGGGCGCGAGGTCGGTTTGGCTATCTGGTATCGCCATCGCCTGATTCGCACATTTTTGGTCCAGGAGCTCGGCGTCGACTTTGAGCGCGCCGATGCCGAGGCCTGTATGATGGAGCACGCGCTTTCCGAGGACACAATGGTCCGTTGGCTCGCCTATCTCGAAAAGCAGGGAATCAGCATCGAGGAATAGCGAAACATATATATGGATACGAGTTATTACAATCGCTTCGGCGGCGAGGAGCTTATGCGCCGACTTGCCAGCGAGACGCTGCTGGCACAGGGTCCGATGGGCAGCGTGCTGCTGAGTGAATACGGTGCTGCCGATATTCCGCCGGCATTTTGGAACCTCGCCGAACCGCAGACGGTTTCTCGCATCCACCGACTGTATGCCGCCGCTGGTGCACAGGTGCTTATTACCAATACGTTCCAGGCATCGGGTTTTGCGCTCGATCGCGATGAAATCGCTCCATCTATGGCAGAGGTCAATCGCGGGGCGGTCGACGATGCCCGCCAGGCAAATCCCCAGCTATTGCTGGGGTCCATGGGGCCTATTGCGATTGAGTGGTTTGTCGAGGATTCTTCCGAGTATCGAGAGATTCGCGCAAATGCTCGCGAGCAGGCGTCCGCCCTGCTCAACGCCGGCGTCGACGGGATTCTGGTCGAGACGATCACGTCTATCCGCAATCTGCAGCCCGTGCTCGCCGGTGTCCATGATGCCGCTGATGGCATGCCCGTTCTGGTGAGCTTTGCTATTGATGACAAGGGCGACCTGCTGGGTGATGGCCTAAACATCGAAGGTGCCATCTTGTATGCCGAGAAGCACGGTGCGAGCTCGGTTGGGGTCAATTGCTGCACCCTGACAGCGGCTACCGCTGCGGTACCAAGAATGGTCAAGATAGCCACGACGCCCGTTACCGTACGTCCCAATGCGGGAAATCCGGTCCAAACGCAAGATGGGCCCGTGTGGCACGAGGACCCCGAAGCTTTCGCGCGCGCATGCGTCGAGTGGAAGCGGGCTGGCGCCGCAATGGCTGGTGGCTGTTGCGGAACCACGGCGATCACGACGGCTGCTATGGCAGACGCGCTCGATATATAGAGTCCCAAGAAAAGCACATTCGAATTACCGCCCCAACCGGGGCGGGTTTTTTGTCTATATGCGCCCTCGACGGCTTTTGCCTAAACGGTGAATGCGTGCGCCGGCGGCTTGCCGGGCACTCGTTGCGGGTATACCACTTGCGTACCATGATCCAAACACTGCGAGGTGTCTGCGAGTGTGCGCGATAATTCATTTTGGAACTGATGGCTGGCGCGCTCGCGTCGGCGAGGATTTTAACGCTGACAATGTTGCCCGTATCGCTGATGCCGCCGGCGAGCTCTGGCAAAAGACATATCCCGGCAAGACGGTATATATCGGGTATGACACCCGTCCCCGGGCGCGCGAGTTTGCAGAACTTGCAGCTGGCGTGCTTGCGGCCCATGGCCTTGATGCCGTGCTCGCGGCCCGTTTTGTACCCACGCCTGCCATCACGTGGGCTGCCGCATACGATGGCGAGGCGTGCGGGGCGCTCATGGTGACCGGTTCACATCATCCGCAGGGCTATCTCTGTCTCAAACTGCGCATGGGCGATGGTTCCACGGCAAACCAGGACGTCATCGAAGAACTCGAGGCAACGATGGCCGCCGAACCTCTGGGGCTCGAGGAGCAGTATCGCACGGCGGATATCATTCCCGACTATATGCGAGCGGTAGCATCGTTTGTCGATGCCGATGCCATTCGTGCCGCTCGTCTGCGCGTGGTGGTCGACCCCATGGGGGGAGCGGCTCAAGGTTATCTTGCCGATTTGCTGCGCGAGCTGGGTGTTGAGGTCCATGAGATTCATGCGGGGCAAGCATCGGATTGGAGGGATATCTGTCCCGATCCCGTAGAGCCGTGGGTGGATGCCTGCGAGCGTGCAGTTATCGAAGACGGCGCGTGTGCCGGCCTGGTGACCGATGGCGATGCTGACCGTATTGGCGCGGTCGACGAGCGCGGTAGATATATACATCCGCATCAGATCATGGCGCTCGTAATGGGCGAATTGGTTCAGTTTCGCAATTTGAAGGGGCGAGTCGTCGTCAATCTATCGTGCTCGACGCTTGTACGTCGTGTTGCCGAGGCACTCGGTTGCCGCGTGACCGTAAAACCGGTTGGCTTCAAATATATAGCCGCCGAGATGAAAAAAGACGGGGTGCTTATGGGCGGTGAGGAGGCCGGTGGCATCGGCATTGCCGCGCATATGCCCGAGCGTGACGGCATCCTCGCTTGCCTACTCCTGTGTGAGCTCATGGCAAAGACGGGGGCTTCGCTGGGCGTGCTGGTCGATCAGCTCGAGGCGAGTTTTGGAAAAACAAGTTATGGCCGCCGAGATTTACGACTTGAGGCAGAAGATGCCGAGTCGCTGCGCACGCTGCTTCCCGGTGTGAATCCCAAGTCGATTTGCGGCAAGGCGCCGCAGAGCGTAAGTCACATGGACGGCTTGCGTTTGGCATTTGAGGATGATACCTGGCTGTTGGTTCGCCCGAGTGGCACTGAGCCGGTGGTGCGAGTGTACGCCGAGGGCTTTTCGGTGGAGGAGCGCGACGAGTTGCTTGATGCCGGCTGCGCTTTGGCTCGGGGCGCATATCGGCTCTAGCCATGGGGCTGATCAATATAAAGATATGCTCGGCGAGTGGTAGGTAACGACTGGCAAGCGTCAGCTGCGGGTATAAATGTGTAGGAGTTGTGTGCAACCAGATTCCCGCCCCGCGGGCCCCTCCGGTCTGGCAATATATCTCCTTGCCGCGCGGCCCGGTCGGACCGGGAACCGGCGCAGGCGTGCACCTTGAGAACCGGATACTGCGAGGATGGACACACCAGATGTGTCGCATCCGGGCAGACATCGAACCATTTGAAATGGTCTGACTTGGATTCGTTTTTCGCAAG